>NZ_JBHVDX010000045.1:0-47556 GCF_042802555.1 Streptomyces sp. NPDC057474
CCGCACAGGCGTGTTCGGCGGATCTCGTAGGTGTTCGTACGGGGTGCCTCGGCGACCTTGACAGTTCCGGCGCCAGTTCCTTCAATCTGACGGACAGTCAGAAATCTTCGGAGGGGGAACGGTGGCGGTGACCGAGGGCCTGTCCGTACGGCTCAAGGCCTATGAGGGGCGCGCTGCCGTCCTCGGCGGCCATGGCAAGGATCCCGTCAACTCGGCCATGATCCGGCACTGGTGCGAGGCCATGGGCGACACCAACCCCGCGTACGCCGGACCGGATGCCATCGCCCCGCCCACCATGCTGCAGGTGTGGACGATGGGCGGACTGAGCGGGCACGAGACCCGCTCGGCGGCGTACGACGAACTCCTCGCGCTGCTCGACGGCGCCGGGTACACCTCCGTCGTCGCCACCGACTGCGAGCAGGAGTATCTGCGGGCGCTGCGGCCGGGGGACGAGATCATGTTCGACTCGGTCATCGAGTCGGTGTCGGAGCGGAAGACCACCAGGCTCGGGGCGGGGTACTTCGTCACGACCCGGATGAACGTGCGGGTCGGCGAAAAGGGCGACGAACTCGTCGGCACCCATCGCTTCCGGATCCTCAAGTACGCCCCGTCCGACGCTCCCGGCAAGTACGCCCCGTCCGACGCTCCCGGCAAGCGCGCCCAGTCCGACGCTCCCGGCAAGCGCGCCCCGGCCACAGCCGCCGGCGAGCGCGAGCCCCAGCCCCAGCCCCAGGAGCAGCAGCCCCGCCGTCCCCGCCCCGTCGTCAATCGCGACAACGCCGGCTTCTGGGAAGGCGTCTCACGGCATCGACTCCTCATCCAGCGCTGCACCGACTGCGCCACGCTCCGCCACCCCTGGCTGCCGGGCTGCAACGCGTGCGGTTCGCCCGAGTGGGACACGGTCGAGGCGAGCGGCGACGGCACGGTCTACTCGTACGTCGTCATGCACCACCCGCCCTTCCCCGCCTTCGATCCGCCGTACGCCGTTGGGCTGATCGAGCTGGCGGAAGGGGCCCGGATCGTCAGCGACGTCATCGGGGTGCCGTACGACAAGGTGCGTATCGGGATGCCCGTTCGGCTCGAATTCGCGCGCTACGACGAGGAGTTGGAGCTTCCGGTGTTCCGCGCGGAAGAGGCGGCCGTGGCGGAGGAGGAGGTGGCGCGGGTATGAGGGCCGAGGCCGGGGAGGCGCTTCCGCCACTGGAGATAGAGATCACCCGCACGCTCGTCGTCGCGGCGGCCATCGCCTCGCGCGACTACCAGGACGTGCACCACGATGCGGAGCTGGCGCGGCGGCGCGGATCGCCGGACGTCTTCATGAACATCCTCACGACGAACGGGCTGGTGGGGCGGTACGTCACCGATCATTTCGGCCCGGCCGCCGTCCTCCGCAAGGTGGCCATCCGGCTCGGCGCGCCCAACTACCCGGGCGACACGATGGTGTTGACCGGCACGGTCGAGACGACCGACGGCCGCACGGCCACGGTCAGGGTCATCGGCGAGAACGGCATCGGCAGACACGTCACCGGCACGGTCACGGTCACGCTTCCGGTCGCGGCGGGAGCCGGCTCGCCTTCGGCCGACAGCGCCCCCACCCTCACGACAGGGGACGTCGAATGAGCGTACGAACCAAGGACCGGCTCGGCGGTCGGGCCGCGATCGTCGGGATCGGCGCGACCGACTTCTCCAAGAATTCGGGGCGCAGTGAGCTGCGGCTGGCCGTGGAGGCGGTGCGGGCGGCGCTCGACGACGCGGGGCTGGCGCCTGCGGACGTGGACGGGATGGTGACGTTCACGATGGACACGAACCCGGAGATCACGGTCGCGCAGGCGGCCGGCATCGGCGAGCTGTCCTTCTTCTCGCGCGTCCACTACGGCGGCGGCGCCGCGTGCGCGACCGTGCAGCAGGCCGCACTCGCGGTCGCGACGGGCGTGGCGGAGGTCGTGGTCTGCTATCGGGCGTTCAACGAGCGGTCGGGGCGGCGGTTCGGGTCGGGCGTACGGCACCGGGAGCCGTCGGCGGAGGGCGTGGCGCTGGGCTGGACGCTGCCGTTCGGGCTGCTCACGCCCGCCTCGTGGGTGGCGATGGCGGCGCAGCGCTACCTCTACGCGTACGGGCTGACCCCCGAGGCGTTCGGCCATGTGGCCGTGGTGGACCGGAAGCACGCGGCGACGAACCCGGCGGCGTACTTCCACGGCCGCCCCATCACCCTCGACGAGCACGCGGCCTCCCGCTGGATCGTCGAACCGCTGCGGCTGCTGGACTGCTGCCAGGAGACGGACGGCGGCCAGGCGCTCGTCGTGACCTCGGTGGAGCGCGCGCGGGATCTGCCGAAGCCGCCCGCCGTGGTCGTGGCGGCCGCCCAGGGCGCGGGCCGGGCGCAGCAGCAGATGACCGGCTTCTACGACAGTGATCTCACCGGGCTGCCGGAGATGGGCGTCGTCGCCCGCCAGCTCCGGCGGACCTCGGGGCTCGCCCCGGACGACATCGACGTGGGCATCCTGTACGACCACTTCACGCCGTTCGTGCTGATGCAGCTGGAGGAGTTCGGGTTCTGCGGGCCGGGGGAGGCGGCGGACTTCGTCGCCGAGGAGCGGCTGCCGCTCAACACCCACGGCGGGCAGCTCGGCGAGGCGTATCTGCACGGGATGAACGGCATCGCGGAGGCGGTACGGCAGCTGCGGGGCACCTCCGTGAACCAGGTTTCCGGCGCCGAGCGGGTGCTGGTCACCGCGGGTACCGGGGTGCCGACCTCGGGGTTGGTGCTGGGGACGGGCGGGTGAGCAATCCGGATGTGGCGGCTGAGGGGGGCTTCGGGCACCCTGGGGCCCGGTGCCGTACAACCTGGGCAGGTGCTTCTCAGGGGTACACCCTCAGTACCTGGGGGCTGTTCATCCACCTCCAGTAGGTGGGGTCTGCCCCACTCCTACAACCTGAGGGGGATTCGTCTTCGGGACCTGCGGCCGATCCGCCGGGCGGGGCCCGCTCCTAGCGTGGAGCCATGACCACACCCGTCTGCACCAGCGCTTCGAAGGCCGCTGCACCAGTGACGCGGACCCTGTCGACCCCGGCCCGATCGACCTCGACCCGGCCGAACCTGTCGAGCCTGACGAACCTGTCGTACCCGTCGTTCTCGGCGTACGTGAAGGCCCGCCAGCCAGTGCTGCTGCGGACCGCCCGGTCGTTGACCGCGAACCCGTGCGACGCCGAGGACCTGCTGCAGACCGCGCTGGCCAAGACGTACGTCGCCTGGGAGCGCATCGAGGACCACCGGGCCCTCGACGGCTATGTCCGCCGGGCACTGCTGAACACACGTACGTCCCAGTGGCGCAAGCGCAGGGTGGACGAGTTCGCGTGCGACGAGCTGCCGGAGCCCGAGGGGGCCCAGGCCGCCGACCCGGCCGAGCAGCAGGCGCTGCACGACGCGATGTGGCGGGCGATCATGAAGCTGCCGGCGCGGCAGCGGGCGATGGTCGTCCTCAGGTACTACGAGGACCTGAGCGAGGTCCAGACGGCCGAGGTCCTCGGCGTCTCGGTCGGCACGGTGAAGTCGGCGGTGTCCCGCGCACTGGGCAAACTGCGCGAGGACCCCGAGCTGGAACCCGTGCGGTAGCTCGTTCGTTGGCCTGTCATGTGGCTCCCCGCATCCGGCTCGCCGGGTCACTCTGTCTGATCGATCATCCTGCCCCTAGTGACATACCGAGCGGTATGTGAGCAGAATCAGCGCAACCGTTACCACCGCGTAGGCAGAGCCGCCCCGGGAGGACGCCGTGCTGAGCACCATGCAGGACGTACCGCTGTTGATTTCCAGGATCCTGACCCACGGGCAGGTCATCCACGGGACGTCGCAGGTGATCACCTGGACAGGCGAGGATGAGCCCGAACGCCGCTCCTTTGCCGAGATCGGCGCCCGTACCGCGCAGCTGGCCCACGCCCTGCGCGAGGACCTCGGAGTCGACGGCGACGAACGCGTCGCGACTCTCATGTGGAACAACTCGGAACACGTAGAGGCATACTTCGCGATCCCCTCCATGGGGGCCGTCCTCCACACCCTCAACCTGCGCCTGCCCCCCGAGCAGCTCGCCTGGATCGTCAACCACGCCGCCGACCGGGTGATCATCGCCAACGGTTCGCTGCTGCCCCTCCTCGCGCCGCTCCTCCCGCACCTCAAGCCGGTGGAGCACGTCGTCGTCGCCGGGCCCGGCGACCGGTCGCTGCTCGCCGGGGCGAGCGTCCAGGTGCACGAGTACGAGGACCTGATCGCCGGCAAGCCGACCACGTACGACTGGCCCGAGCTGGACGAGCGCTCCGCCGCGGCCATGTGTTACACCTCCGGCACCACCGGCGACCCCAAGGGCGTCGTCTACTCCCACCGCTCGATCTACCTGCACTCCATGCAGGTCAACATGGCCCAGTCCATGGGCCTGACGGACGCGGACCTCTCGCTCGTCGTCGTCCCGCAGTTCCACGTCAACGCCTGGGGCCTGCCGCACGCGACCTTCATGACCGGCGTCAACATGCTGATGCCGGACCGGTTCCTGCAGCCCGGCCCGCTCGCCGAGATGATCGAGACGCTGAAGCCGTCGCATGCCGCCGCCGTCCCCACCATCTGGCAGGGCCTGCTCGCGGAGCTGTCCGCCCGCCCGCGTGAGGTCGCCTCGCTCACCCAGGTCACCATCGGCGGCTCGGCCTGCCCGCCCGCCCTCATGGAGGCCTTCGACAAGCTGGGCATGCGCGTCTGCCACGCCTGGGGCATGACGGAGACCTCCCCGCTCGGCACGATCGCCCGGCCGCCGGCCGGTGTGGAGGCCGGTTCTGAGGAGGAGCTCGCCTACCGCCTCACCCAGGGCCGCTTCCCCGCCTCCGTCGAGGCCCGCCTCACCGGCCCCGGCGGTGAACGTCTCCCCTGGGACGGCGAGTCCGCCGGTGAGCTGGAGGTCCGCGGCCCCTGGATCGCGGGCGCGTACTACGGCGGCCAGGGCGCCGAACACGTCCGTCCCGACGACAAGTTCAGCGAGGACGGCTGGCTGAAGACGGGCGACGTCGGCACGATCAGCCGCGACGGCTTCCTCACCCTCACCGACCGCGCCAAGGACGTCATCAAGTCCGGCGGCGAGTGGATCTCCTCCGTCGAGCTGGAGAACGCCCTCATGGCCCACCCGGACGTCGCCGAGGCCGCCGTCGTCGCCGTACCGGACGAGAAGTGGGGCGAGCGCCCGCTCGCCACCGTCGTGCTGAAGGAGGGCTCCACCACCGACTTCGCAGCCCTCCGCTCCTTCCTCGCCGACGAGGGCCACATCGCCAAGTGGCAGCTGCCCGAGCGCTGGACGATCATCGAGTCGGTGCCGAAGACGAGCGTGGGCAAGTTCGACAAGAAGGTGCTGCGGAGGCAGTACGCGGAGGGTTCGTTGGACGTGACGCAGATCTAGGACTCGTACATATGACATGTGGGGCGGTGTTTCACGTGAAACACCGCCCCACATGCTGTTGTACGCAGGCTCAGTTCGTACCGACTCGTGCCAGCAGGTCCACGATCCGGGTCTGTACCTCGGGGCTCGTCGAGCGTTCCGCGAGGAACAGGACCGTCTCCCCCGAGGCCAGGCGCGGGAGTTCGGACTGGTCGACGGCGGCGGTGTAGACGACGAGCGGGGTGCGGTTCAACTGGCCGTTCGTCCGTAGCCAGTCGATGATTCCGGCCTGGCGGCGGTGCACCTGCAGCAGGTCCATCACCACGAGGTTCGGCCGCATCTGCGCGGCCAGCGTGACGGCGTCCGCATCCGACGCGGCCCGCGCGACCTGCATGCCACGCCGTTCCAGCGTCGCGGTCAGGGCGAGCGCGATCTCCGCGTGCTCCTCGATGAGCAGGACGCGCGGCGGGTGCTGCTCGGAGTCGCGCGGCGCGAGCGCCTTCAGCAGGATGGCCGGGTCGGCACCGTACGCCGCCTCGCGCGTCGCCTGGCCGAGTCCCGCCGTCACGAGGACGGGGACCTCGGCGGCCACGGCGGCCTGGCGCAGCGACTGGAGTGCCGTGCGGGTGATGGGACCGGTCAGCGGGTCGACGAACAGGGCGGCCGGGTAGGCGGCGATCTGGGCGTCCACGTCCTCGCGGGAGTTCACGATGACGGGCCGGTAGCCACGGTCGCTCAGCGCCTGGTGGGTCGTGACGTCCGGCGCGGGCCACACCAGCAGCCGGCGCGGATTGTCGAGCGGCTCCGGCGGCAACTCGTCGTCCATCGGCTGCGGATGCGGCCGGTCGGGCACCTCCACCGCGCCGCCGGGCCCGTCGAGCGGCTCGGGACCTTCGTCCGCGTTCTCGTCGGGCGCCCCTATGGCGTACGACCGCCCGGCACCCTCCGTACGGCCCGCCAGCCGGGACTGCCCGGCGAGGGACGGCTGCGGCGGGAGCGGGACCTGCCCGGCGAGCGAAGGCTGCGACACCTGCGCGGCTGCCTGCTGGGGCTGGACCGCCGCCTGGGCGGGGGGCGGGGTCTGGCCGGTGCCGACGCGGATGCCGGTGCCGTTGGTCAGGGTGGATTGTGGGTGGGGGCGCGCGGTGGTCTCGGGGCGGTCGCCGGTCGGCTGGGGCGGCGTCCCGAGCTTGCGGCGCCTGCCGGAACCACCGGGCTGGTTCGGGGCGGGCGTTGCTCCGGTCTGGGGCTGCGACTGTGCCTGCGCCGATGCGCCCGCCTGGGCCTGGGCCTGTGGGCCACCTTGGCGGGAGAACGGGACACCCTGGCCGAGCGTCCGCACGCTGATCGACCGTCCCTGGGTGGAGTGGGGGTCGACGGGGGTGGGAGCGGGAGCCGGGCGAGCGGTGGCGGGGGCCGCATTCGCCGGCGAGTTCTGGGCTTGGGCTTGGGCCGGGGCCGGGGCCGCGGCTTCGGCGGGCAACGGCTGCGCGGCGCGCGGCTGCTGCTGTACGGCGACCTCCGGCGGCAGCGGGGTGCCCGAGGAGGGGGTGGAGTGCGGGGGCAGCGGCGCCTGAGGAGCGGCTACGGGGATGCCGACGCCGGAGGTCTCCTGGTGGGGGTCCGGCCAGGACTGGGGCTGCGGCTGGGGCGCGCCGGGGGCCGCGGCCGCACCTTGGGCGGGCACGGGCTGCTGGGCGCCGGGCACACCTTGGGCGGGCACGGGCTGGGCGCCGCCCTGGACCGGCTGCACGGGCTGGGCGCCGCCCTGGACCGGCTGCACGCCCTGAACGGCTTGAACCCCTTGTACGCCCTGAACTCCCGATACGACGACGGACTGGCCAATGCCTCCGGCCTGCACGGGTACCTGCTGCGGGCCACCGGGGACCACTTGGGGCGGGACGGCGCCCTGCGCGGCGACGGGTTGTCCGACGACGGGTTGTCCGACGGCGGGTTGTCCGGGGGCGGCCTGGGCGGCAGCGGGTTGGGCGGCGAGAGCCTGCCCGGTGGCCGCCTGCCCAGGGAAGGCCTGCCCGGCGGCCACCTGAGCGGCGCCCCCCGGAACTCCTTGCGGGGCGACGGGCTGCGCGGCGGCGACCGCGCCCGGGACGGGCTGGCCGTAAGCCGAGACAGCGGCCTGAGCGTGAACGGGGTGCGGGCCGCCCGGGACACCCTGGGCGGGCACGGGCTGCGCGGCGGCCACCGCCGCGCCCCGCGCGGGCACCGGCTGCCCCGGTCCTCCCTGCGGGGGAATCCCCTGCGCGGGAGCGCCCTGGGCCGGCACCCCTTGCGCGGGCGCCATCGTGGCGACGCCGTCACCCTGCTGCGGAGCGGCCTGCCGTACCGCCCGGCGACGGCCCGTCGGAGTGGGCACCGGGTGCGGTTGCGGAGGTGTGTGGTCGTCGGCCGGGTTCTGGAGCGCGGCGTCATGGCGACCGTCGTCGACACCACCGGCCGGGGCACCCGACACCTGGCCCGCAGCTGCCACTTGGCCCGCACCCGGGTTCTGCCCGGCACCGGCGACTTGACCAGCGCCAAGGCCCTGCCCGGCACCGGCGGTCTGACCCGCACCCGGGCCGGTGGCCCCTCCCGGCGCTCCCGCGCCGCCCTGGGGAATCTGCTGTCCGGCCCCGGCGATCTGCTGCCCGATCCCGGCGATCTGCTGTCCGGCCCCGGTGACCTGCTGCCCGATCCCGGCGGCAGGCACCGGCCCTCCGTCGGGCACGTGCCCTCCAGGGGGAACCGGTCCTCCGGCGGCGGGGACCACGCCCCCGGCCGCGGCGACGGCCACCCCTTGGCCGCCCTCACCGTCGTACCCCTCCCCGCCCTGCACGGGCACGGTGGGCACGGCGGGGACGGCGGGGACGGGGACGGCGGTTCCGGCGGGCAGAGGCATCGGCATGGGCGCGCCGGGCGTACCCGGCCCCGCGGGCAGGGGCACCGGACCGAGTCCGGCCGCCTGCGCGTACTCGGGCCCCCGGTCGGCCTCGGCCGGCGGCAGTGCGAAGACGGGTCGCGCACCCGGCTCGGGCGCGGCGGCGGGCTCGTCCCCGCCCCCGAGGGCGCGACGACGGCGTCCGGTGGGCTGCCGGGCGCCGGCCGCCTCGCCGGAGCCGGCGTCGGCGGTCTCCTCGGTGACCGGGCTCGGCCCCGCAGGCAGCGCCGGTGGCAAAGCGTTCTGCGCGGCGGGCTCCCGGCGCGCGCGCCGCCCGCCGGGCGCGGGCACACCCTGCGGCGGCACCGTTCCGCCCAGTCCATTGGCTACGGCAGCCGCACCCGCCGCGTGCTCGGCCGCCGTGACGACCGCGCCCTCGGCGGCCACGGGCTCACCGGCGGCTTCGGCCGAGGCGACATGTCCACGCCGCCGCCCGGAACCCCCGGCGCCCTCGGCTTCGGCATCCTGTGCGGGCCCGGCGGCCTCACCGGAACCGGCCGAAGCCCCGCCCGCCGCACCAGTCGCGACCGCCGCGTCTTCCGCCCTGCGCCTGCGCCGCCCGGTCGGGGCGACAGCGGCCTCGGCCTCCAGTTCCTCGGGAGCGTCCTCGCTCTCCAGGAACGCGTCCACCGACGACCGCCGCGCACGCCGCCGCCCGCCACCACCGGCGGCCTGCTCGGGCAGGGCGACCTCGGCACCGGTGGCCACGGCACCGGAGTCGGCCTCGGCGCCCAACACAGCGGGTACCGCCGCGGCGGGCACGGCCCCGGCACCGCCACCCAGCGGCACCTCCAGCACATACGCGCTGCCGCTCATCCCGGGAACCTCGACCGTCTGGAGCACACCGCCGTGCGCCCGCACGATCCCCTGGACGATCGGCTGGTGCACCGGGTCTCCCCCGGCGTACGGCCCGCGTACCTCGATCCGTACGACCTCACCGCGCTGCGCGGCCGCCACGACGACGGTGTTGTCCAGGTAGCCGCCGACGGACATGGGCGCGTTGCCCGTCGCGTCGACACCGGCGACATCCGCGACGAGATGCGCGAGCGCGGTCGCGAGCCGCGCCTGGTCCACCTCGGCCTCGATGGGCGGCGCGTGCACGGCGAACTGCACCCGCCCCGGCCCGACCAGCTCCACGGCCCCGTCGACACCGGCCGCGACGACCGCGTCGAGCATGACGGCCGTACGCACGAGGCCCTCCTCGCCCGCGTCGATCCGCTGATAGCCGAGCACGTTGTCGATGAGCGTCGTGATCCGCGAGTACCCGGCGGTCAGGTGATGCAGCACCTGGTTGGCCTCGGGCCACAGCTGCCCGGCGTCGTCGGCGGCGAGCGTGCCCAGTTCACCGCGGAGCTGGTCGAGCGGGCCGCGCAGCGAGGTGCCCAGCACGGCGAGCAGCTGCTCGTGCCGCGCGGCCAGCGCCTCGTACCGGTCTTTCTCGCGTTCCCCGAGCGACGCGTACCGCTCGTCCCCGGCGGCGAGTTCCTCTGCGTGCTGCTCGTTCAGTTCGGCCAGCTCGGCGGCGTGCTCCTCGCGCACGCCCGCGAGTTCCTCGGCGTGCTCCTTGGCGAGCCGCTCCAGCTCCTCCGCGTGCGTCTCGGCCTCGGCGTCCTTCTCCTCGGCGAGTTTGTCGTACGGCCGCCGGTCGGTGAACGTCATCACGGCGCCTACGAGCTGATCTCCGTCGCGCACCGGCGCGGTCGTCAGGTCGACCGACACCTTTTCGCCGTTCTTCGACCACAACACCTGCCCGCGCACCCGGTGCTTGCGCCCGGACCGCAGCGTGTCCGCGAGCGGCGACTCGGTGTACGGGAAGGGGGCGCCGTCCTCGCGGGAGTGCAGCACGAGTGTGTGCAGCTCGCGTCCCCCGAGGTCACTGGCCCGATAACCCAGTATCTGGGCGGCGGCCGGATTGACGAGGACGATCCGCCCGTCCGTATCGGTCCCGACCACGCCCTCGGACGCGGCCCGCAGGATCATCTCGGTCTGCCGTTGCGAACGCGCGAGTTCGGCCTCGGTGTCGACGGTGCCCGAAAGATCCCGTACGACCAGCATGAGCAGCTCGTCATTGGCGTAGCCGTAACCGTCGTACGCCTGCTGCCCGTTCTCCAGATTCGCGCTTGTGACCTCGACCGGGAACTCGCTGCCGTCGGTCCTGCGGGCGGTCATACGGGTCGGCTTGGTCCGCCCCGTCGGGTCCATGGCGTCGGGCCGTCGCATGGAGCCCGGGATGAGCCGGGAGTCGAACTCGGGCAACAGGTCGAGCAACCCGCGCCCCACGAGGGCGGTTCCCGGCGCCTCGAAGGCCTCCAGCGCGATCGTGTTGGCGTTGACGACGGTCCCGTTGGCGTTGACCAGCACCAACGCATCGGGCAGTGCGTCCAGTATGGCTGCGAGGCGAGCAGCGCCTCGGGATGGCCTGCTGCTCACGAGACGCTTCCTCCCTGTTACCGCACCTTGCCGACCGCTGGGCCCACGGCCATCTTGCCAACCGGCCCGCAACGTGTCACGCGAGGGAGTCTACGGGCAGAGGTTGCGCTCGCGACGCCGGATGAGAGGGAGGTCGCACACCGAACATTCGGAGATGCCGTGACTGTACGGACGCTGATGCCGTGACCGTGCGTTTTGCCGCACGGCCCCGTCGGCGGCACATATGTACGGGCTGTGCGCGGGCGTCGAGGGGGCTGTCCGCGCCGCTCGTCGTATGGCTGGTTTCTCCTGTCACCCGCCCGCGTCGCATGTCGTAGCCGAGGGCTTCCTCTTCCCTCTCCCCTCCTTTCCCTTCCCATCCCTACGCGCTGAGGTCCGGCAGCACGGGCACCAGCGCGTCCCAGCGGGCGATCTCGCAGCCGTTCCCGCGGTCGAAGCGGGCGTCGACCGGCCGTCCGGCCCACGTCCCGGTGACATACGCGATGGCCGGCCCGCCGTACTGCATCGTGCACACGGTCCCGGACCGGACGGGTGCGAACGGATCCGCCCCCCACGTCGTCCGCCGGTCGAGCCGCCCACACGCCTCACGCGCGTCCGGGTGGCTGCCCCCCTGGGGATGGCACCGCAGCTCGAACGTCCCGTCCGCCCCGCCGCCGGCCTCTCGCACGGTGACGGTCAACCGGTCCCCGGAGCCAGGATCAGAGGTGGGCAGGGGCAGCGACGCCCGCGACACCGCCTCGGCGGCGTACGCGTCCGGCGCCACCGGCGCGAGCGTGCCGGCGGCCGCCGCGGCGAGCGAGGTGGCGGCACCGAGAAACAGCCGGCTCAGAGCGGCGGAGCGGCTGGGGGGCGCGGCGAGAGGGATCGGACGTGCGGCGGGGGCGGGGGACGTCGGGAGTGGTGCGGCGGGGGCATGGGCCGGAGACGTCGGGCGCGCGGCGGGAGGACTCTGCAACATGACCTGACTAACGCCACGCCCGTCCCACGGTTTCGGCGCCGCCGCGCACCGTATCCGCCCGGCCCCATCAGCCCGCCGCACCACTCCCGACGTGCCATACGGCTTTGCCCTGCGGCCTCTCCGCCTAGTACCGTGGGAGGCGATTGGTGACAGCCCACTCGGCTGTGTCATCATCTGCACGCACCACTCGCGCTCGCGCGGGCGGTTGTGCTGGAGGCGTCGCCTAGTCCGGTCTATGGCGCCGCACTGCTAATGCGGTTTGGGACTTCAATCCCATCGAGGGTTCAAATCCCTCCGCCTCCGCCACCTGACCAGGGAGTTCGGCCGAAATCGGCTGGGCTCCCTGAGTTGCTTTCAGAGCCCCGTTCAGCCCCCAGATGGCACGGTGATGGCACTAACCGCCGAAAGGCGGCTCTGGCGCGGAATGAAAGCCGAAATCCTGCGTACCGCGTCGGCCGCCATCTCCTCCGCGACGACCGCGTACACGTCCTTCGTGAAAGCCACGGACGCGTGCCCGAGCACCTCGCTTACGAACTTGTCGTCGACGCCGGCCGCGAGGAGCATCGTCGCCGCACCGTGACGCAGATCATGGAAGCGGATGGGCGGCAGTACCATCCGCAGCGCCACCTCGACCGCAGCCTCGGTCGTGCGGAACTTCCGGGCGATCCGCTCGACCGCCCACCCCTCCTTGGCCTTCGCCCGGATGTTCCCGTACCGCTCGATCAGGATCCGGAAGCGGCTCGACAGGTACTCCGGCTTCAGCTCGGAGCCGTCCTCGTAGACGTAGACCCTCCCCGAGTCCTGGTAGGCCTCGCCCCAGGCCAGACGCTCCTCAAGCCTCCGCTTGTGCCACACCTTGTGGACGCGGATCGTCTCGTCGTCGAGGGGGATCTGTCGCCAGCCGGCCTCGGTCTTGGTGTCGTCGAGTTCGTCGTCGGCCTGCGCCTGGAGGACGTGCAGCCATCCCCGTTCGAGGCTCAGGTGTTGGTCCTCCGCGCCTACCAGCTCGCTGCGACGCGGCCCGAAGTACGCGGTCAGGTGGAGCGCTGGATAGAGGCGCTCGGCGGAGGCCTCGGCGAAGTCGAGGAAGTTGCCCGTCTGCGGGGCCGTCCAGACCATGACCTTCGCCGGGACGACGCCGGTCTTCTCCCACTGCTCGACGCGCTCGACCGCCCACAGCAGTGGCTTGGCGCGGCCCTGCTTCCGCTTCCCGCCCTTCGACCGCCAGACCCCGTCACACGGGTTGTCCGGCCGGATCTTCGACAACTTCGAGGCGTCCGTGAGAGCCCCGTGCAGGACCGCGTGCACCCGCCGGATGCGGCTCTCGCCGATCGGTCGGGAGTGGACCCGCTTCCCCTCGCGGGTGGCGCGTGCGTCCTTCAGGCGCCGGAGGATCTCCGACCGGTCGCCCTGCTCCTCCGGCCGGTTGATCTTCCGCATGGCGGCGTACAGCTCGCGGAAGTGTTCGTCGGTGAGGTCGACGACCTTGATGTGTCCGAGCCCCGGCTTCCCGTACAGGTCGATCGTCTCGCGCTCGGCGTCGAGGGTGCTCTTCGCCAGGCCCTCGCCCGTCTCGGCCTCCGACTTCCGCCAGGCGTACCGGCGTTCGAGGTACTCGCCGAGCGTGGTCTTCCGCTCGTCGTGCGCCTTCGGGCTGGCGGCCGTGCCGAGCACCTTGCCCAGCTCGACCTTGCACTCGCGCTCGGTGTCGAACGGGCCGATCCGCGGTTGCCGGCGCTTCCCCTCGGCGGACGGCGGTGCCTCGTACCGGGCGTACCAACCGCCGTGCCCCTTCTTGCCGAGGTCCGGGCACTTCTTGCCGAGCAGCCTCTTCGTCTGCGGGTCCCGGCACGAGCAGGCCTTGTACGGCTTCACTCCTTCTCCCCCTCGGTGTCGTTCCCGTAGTTCTCCGGCAACGGCTCGGCAGCGCGGCGGTACACCTCGCGGACTGCGTCGTGCAGGCTGACCCGCTTGACGTCAGAGACGGTGCGGGCCAGGTCATCGAGCGTTGCGCCCTCGAACGACTCGGGTTCGATGTAGGCAGACTCAAGCCCGAGAGCCGGCGGAGTGAGCCCGAGTCCGCGCATCTGCCCGCGGATCACCTGGACTCCTTCCTCGGCGCTGCGCATCGACTCCCGCGCGTCCCGCATCCGGAGTTCGTCAACCGCGTCGGGGTCGGCCTCCGCCCGGAACTTCGTCAGCTCCGCGTCCCTGAACGTGGAGAGGATGCTCAGCAGCTTCCCGCGATTGGCCCACCACTGCGTGATCAGCCGGTCGTGATCCCGGTACAGCTGGACTGTCTGGTTGTCCTGCGTGAACTCGTCGTCGTCGGGGAGCCGGTCGCTCTCGCCCGTGAACCACTTCAGCGCGGCCCATGTGTCCGTTGGCATGCCGGGGAGGATCTCGATCTGATCCTCTCGCCCCACGGGGAAGAGCAGTTCCGATGGCGGCACCGCGAGGATCCGAGCGAACACGAGCAACTCCACCACGCTCAGTGCGGGGCGCCGGCCACCCTCGAAGTTGGCGACCACCGACCGCTTGAGCGGGAGTCCGTACTGCTCGGTGCAGATGTCCGCGAACTTCTGAACGCTGAGACCGAGCTCCAGTCGACGTCGCCGAACCTGTTGGGCCACGACCGGAATGAGCCGTGACCTCCACTCTTCTTCACCCACGTGCATCCGCCTTCACCGTCATGTCCGTTTTCTCAGATGACGATACAGCGTCGATTGACACCGCACACCCCCTCGTGCACCCTTGTCACCGTGGACAACGAACATGCCGTTATCGGCATCTCAGCCAACGCTTGCGCGGAGATGACGAGGCGCGAGTATGCGGAGCTCGCACGGGTGCACCCCGACACCGTGAAGCGGTGGGCGCGACTCGGCATCGGTCCTCGTCCCCGCCGCATCGGCCCCCGCCTGCTGCGCTACGACCGCACCGAGGTGCTGGAGTACCTCCGGAGCGGCGAGCGGCAGGGGTCGGCGTCGTGACCGCCTGGACGCGAGATGCGATCGAGGCGCTCGGCCCGACGACGGACGTGCCGACAGTGGCGTCGATCTTCGGCGTCAACAAGGACACCGTGTACGCGCAGATCCGGCGCGGCGAGTGGACCGCGACCCGAGTCCTGACGCTCGGCCGGAAGATCAAGCTCCCGACGCGTGACCTGATCGCACTTCTGTACGCCCCGGAGCCTGCTCCGCAGGTCAACCCGGCAGTGCCATCACAGTGCCATCACGTCGAGTATCAGCAGGTCGCAGCGTCCATGCCGCATACCTCATGCGGTTGTACCCCTGCCGATTCGGCGGTGATCCGCCCTCTACGGGGCGCATGAAACGACCCCTCGC
This sequence comes from Streptomyces sp. NPDC057474, assembly GCF_042802555.1. Classification (NCBI taxonomy): domain Bacteria; kingdom Bacillati; phylum Actinomycetota; class Actinomycetes; order Kitasatosporales; family Streptomycetaceae; genus Streptomyces; species Streptomyces sp. NPDC057474. The sequence continues at coordinate 15,076 of NZ_JBHVDX010000045.1, forward strand.
GTATGCGCCGGTGATTCCAGCACCGACGACCGCGAGGGGCCTCGACGCAGAACCCGTTCAACGACGAACCCCGGGTCATCGCTCGCCAGCAATCCCGGGGTCACGTCCTCGCAGAAAGGCACACGCCTGTGGACAGCTTCGCATATCAGCCCTCGCGTAAGAAGCGCGGCGGGCCTCACCACGGCTACCGCCCTCGCAGTGCCCGTATGCGGCATGGCTCGCGGAGGTCCGCCGCTCAGCTGCGCGCCCTTGCCGCTCCGCCCCGTGCCGAGGCCCGCGCCGAGCTGCGTGCCGCCCTGCTCACCGCGGGGTCCGCATGACGAGCCGTGCGGCGGCCGACCAGGCGGCGCTCTTCCCGGTCGATTCGGGTGCGATCGATGGCCGTCTGCCCGTTGTGCGGCCCATCGCCCTCGCCACCCGTGGCCGTGTCGAGTTCACCGGCCGCTGCCCGAGGTGCGACGGCTGGCACCGTCACATCCACCTCGGCAAGGTCACCGGCCCGTGCGGCGCTCGGTACAACCTCCAGCCCAAGCGCGGCCGGGGACGGAGGCCGGCGTGAGTACAGAGTCCCCGCGTGCTGCGTGGCTCCGTGCGTACGAGTCCGCACACCAGGCGGCGCAGCGCGACATGGACGTCTTCCCGATCAGCCGGGGCAAGCTGCCCGCGATCCGGTCACCCCACCGCGACGACCCGCCGGGCACACCGTCCTGCCGAGGAGAGTGCGGACGGATCGGGCACGGCGTGCACGACGCAACGACCGACCCGAAGCGGCTCGACGAGCTGTTCGACGCGGCCCCGTACGCCACCGGATACGGGATCGCGTGCGGTCGCGGTAACGAACCGCTTCTCGGTGTCGACCTCGACCGTAAGAACGGCGTCGACGGCGTCGTCTCCCTCGCGGCCCTGGCCGAGCAGCATGGCTTCGAGGTGCCCGAGACGGCCGTCATCGCCACCCCGTCCGGCGGGCTCCATCTGTGGTTCACGGGCCCGGCCGGCGCTCCCGTACGGAACTCCGCGGGGAAGCTCGGTCCCGGTATCGACGTACGCGGCTACGGCGGGTACCTCGTCGGCCCCGGCTCGTGGACCCCGAAAGGCGTGTACCGGTTCGCCGAGCGGCGGTCGGCCGCTGAACTCCCGGACGGGCTGCTCGCCTTGATGCTCCCTCCGCCTCCGGTCCGGACGACCACGGTCTACCTACCCGGTCCTCGCCGGGGCGCGGCCCTGGTCGGCCTGGTCAAGTTCGTGCTGGAGGCGCCCGAGGGCGAGCTGAACAACCGCCTGTACTGGGCCGCCTGCCGCGCGTACGAGACAGGCGTCGACGCCGACTCCATCAGTCGCGCCCTCGTCAATGCCGCTGCCTCCCTGGGCCACCCCGAACGCGCTGCTGAACGCACCGTAAGCAGCGCCCGCAACGCACCTATGAGGACCAGCGCATGAGCGATGACGAGAACAACATCGACGAGCAGGCCCGGGAACTGCTCCGCAGCGCTGGCCTTACGGATGAGGCGGAGGCCAGCACCAAGAGGGAACGTGGCCCGTCGCAGGCCTCTCAGCTCGTCGCCCTCGCACGCGAGAAGTACGAGCTCTTCATGTCCGAGGACGGCCGTCCGTACGGGGTGAAGAAGGAGGGGGCGAACATTGCCCTCCCCCTCCGGGGAAAGGCTGGGCTGCGCTCTCAGCTCGCCTTGCTCTACACCGACGGGAGCGGCGGCGCGGCTCCCTCGCAATCGGCGCTCGCCGACGCCATGACCGTCCTCGAAGGTGCCGCACAGGCCGCAGACCCGCGCGTCCCGCACCTGCGGGTCGGGCGCCACCAGGACCGCCTTGTCGTCGACCTCGGTACCGCAGACGGCCGGTGCGTCACCGTCGGCCCGGACGGCTGGGAACGTGCAGGGAAGTCCCCGGTCCTCTTCCGTAGATCCGGCGCGATGAAGCCGCTCCCCGAACCCGTACGAGACGGTGACGGCCTGGCCAAGCTGGGCGGGCTGCTCAACACCGACGAGGAACACTTCCGGCTGCTGACGGCGTGGCTCGTCGCCTGCTTCATCCCCGACCTGCCGCACCCGATCCTCACCTTCCGGGGCGAGCAGGGGACCGGCAAGTCGTACGCGGCGAAGATGGTCATCGGCATCATCGACCCGTCCGGCGCACCGAAGCGCACCGCCCCGAGAGACATCAAGTCCTGGGCGACGCAGGCCTTCAACAGCTGGGCCCTGTGCCTGGACAACGTGAGCATCATCCCGGACTGGTTGTCCGACGCCCTGTGCCGGGCGGTCACGGGTGACGGCATCGTGGACCGGGCCCTGTACACCGACGACGACGTGGTGGTCCTGGAGTTCCGGCGCGTGCTGGCCATGACCACCATCGACGCCGGAGCCCTCGCGGGCGACCTCGCCGAGCGGCTCCTCACGATCGAGCTGCACACCATCCCGGACCGCGAGCGGCGCGAGGAAGCCGAGATGGACCAGGCCTATGCAGACGCTCACCCCGGCATCCTCGCCTCGCTGTTCGACCTCCTCGCCGAGGTGCTGAAGGTGCTGCCGGACGTCCAGCTGACCGAGCGTCCGCGCATGGCCGACTTCGCCCGCGTCCTGGCGGCCGTCGACCAGGTGAAGGGCTGGAGGACGCTGGAGTCGTACAAGGCCACGGCCCGAGATGCGGTGGCCGATGTCCTCGACGGCGAGCCGTTCGCTCAAGCCGTCGTCACCTTGGTCGACCGGTCCGGCCCGCTGGGCGTGACGCTTACCGCGTCGGAGTTGCTGGACCGTGTGATCACCCCCGACAAGCTGCCGAAGAAGTGGCCGAAGGACCCGACCCGGGCCGGCGGTCAGCTGAAGAGGCTGGCCCCGGCGCTGCGCACCATCGGTATCGAAGTGGACGACAGCAAGCGGGGGCCGAGCCCGAAGAAGCAGCGGCTGTACAAGCTGACGGCGACCGAGGAGCGGCGTAAGGCGGAAGCAGAGAGAAGGTCCGAAGCAGCGTCCCCAGCGTCCCCCAACGGCCCTGATAGCGCTGTGACCAGCGGAAACAAGGGGGACGCTGAAGGGGGACGCTAGCGTCCCCCACCCAGGCAGGGGGGACGCTGGGGAACGCTGAGGGGGACGCTGTCCTCTTCGCAGCGTCCCCCCATGGCACCGCCTCTGACCTGCGAGAACACAGCAGTGGGGACGCTAGGGACGCTGGGGACGCTGAAATGCAGCCTCTCTCTGATGCCGTCACCTGTGCCGGATGCGGCTACCCGCTCGACGTCACCGAGCCCGGCCAGACCACCCACCCGACGTGTTGAGCGCATCCGGATACCCCCGGCTTACGCGCGTACGAACCTCCGACCGTCGACCGGCGGCCGGCCAACCCACCGAAGGAGTAGTACATGAACATCGCAGTCGGCAGTGTCCTCAACCTGGCCCCGGCCCAGCCCGGATGGACCGTCAGCATCACGTGGGAGGGCGAGCCGGACGCTCCCCAGACGTGGCCCGTCCTCGCGTGGGCGACTGTCGTCCGCGAAACCATGGGGAGCGGCTTCGCAGCCACGGCAGTCGAACCCGTCTTCAACTTCGACGGCATGACCCTCACCAAGAAGGAGTTCGGCGAGCACGCCGCCGAGGGCTTCACGTTCCGGGTGAACTCGCCCGAAGCCTGACCCGCACAGCAACGGCCGGCCCCGCGGCATTCGGGGCCGGCCACCCCAAGTTCATCAGGAGAATCGTCCCGTGACCAAGAAACCGCGCTTCACCCACGACGAGCATGCCGACATGGGCCGCACCCTTGCGGCCATCCGTGACGAGCTCACCCGCCGCTCTGTCCAGCTGAAGGGCGCGTACCCCCGGTCAGGGCCCGACGCGACACCTGCTCAGAAGTTGGCTGATGCTGCGCGCGCTATCGATCAGGCTCGCAGTGCTCTCGAAGGCGCCCTATTCCGAGAGCATCCGGACACGGCCGAGACGACCGTGTACTACCCGCATCCGGAGGACCGGAAGGTATCTCGTGAATGAGCACGTCCCCGCCCCGGAACACCGCCACTCGAAGTGATCACGGCAGTCCGATGATCCACGCCAGCCCGGTCGTCCTCGCGGCGGCCGGGCCCCGAATCGGATCACCACCGCGCGAGCACCGGCCGCCGCGTGACCCATCGGAACCAACCCAACAACCACCCACCCCTGACCAGCCACAACACACACCACCAAAGCAACGTTGAAGGTGAAACAGGATGAGCCCACAGCGCGGCGGCCCGTACCCCTACCTCCGCCTCGACCTGAGCATCAAGGCCACCCAGGGTGTCGAGGTCGTTGAGCTGGTCCTCGGCCGGGGCCTCACCTTTCGCCAGGCGGCCACCGCGATGGGCTTGTCGGTGTCGACGTGCTGGCGCCGCTACTGGTGGGCCATGGACTGGACGCTGCCCGACCAGTACGGGGTCAAGGCCGGACGGCTTCCGCCTATGCGGGGTACACGCGCGTGCCCTCGTGGCCGGCCGTGGATTGAGGAACTCGACGGCCCGGGTGGGCCGCTTCACCGAGGAGGGATCTGATCGATGGCTTCAACGAATCGCAGTGCTCGGGCGAGAGCGCTGCTGCCTCTGGCGGCTGGCAAGTCGCAGGCGGATGTGGCCCGCGAGGTCGGTGTCTCCCGCAGCACCGTCGGGGCCTGGATGCGTAACTCGGAGTTCGCGGAGGAACTGGCCCGTCTCAAGCCGCTGCTGGAGACGAAGCCGCTCGACGGGAAGGCTCTTCTGGCGGCGGTGATGGAGGCGACGGACCGTATCAACCCGCCCGCCGGCCCGGTCGTGGTGTCGATCCCCGCGAACGCTTCCCCGCGAAAGCGTCGTCAGTTGCTGGCGCGGGGTATCGCTCGGGCGCTGGAGGCTGGGGAGCGTGATGGGTGACTGGTTGCCCCGTGCTTGGGGGTAACGGTTGTCGAGTTCGCACAATGACGGAGGCCCGGCCCTGGGTGACCAGGAGCCGGGCCTTTTGCCGTGACCGCGCCATCGAACGCCCTTGCATTCTAGCCCATATATGCAGGTAAAACGGCTAGAATGCTTGCAGCTATTCGGTCTGCCGTGACGTGAATAGCGGCCATCGGGCAAGGGAGATGCATTGTGGTTACCCAACAGGACATCGACGAGGCCGAGGTCGCGGTCGAGGCGGCCGAGGTGAAGCTCGACCAGGCCGAGGAGCACCACCACGTATCGGGCGGGGTGCGCGCCTCGAACGAGCTGAAGGTGGCGCAGGCGGAGGCGAACGGCGCACGGGACCGGCTGCGGCGGCTGAAGGCTCTGTGGGCGCACCAGCGTGCCGAGGAGGCGCGTCGAGCGGCCGCTGAGGCCGGGTTCCCGCCGAAGCGGCGGGAGGCGCTCACCCAGCAGCTGGCGGACGCGAGGGACGAAGCCGTGCACGCCGTGGCCGCGGTCGAGAAGTCCGCGGCCGTAGCGCTGGCGGCGGTGACCGAGTACGGGGTCCTCGTGCGGGAGGCGTCTGCCGAGCTGTTCCATGCGGGCCTGCGGGCGGGCGAGGACGGGCAGTTCGGTGGTGCGACCACTGGGGTCGTTCATCTAGGCGGCGAGGTGTGGCGGCCGGCGGATGCGGGTTCGCTGCTCGCGGCGGTCGTGCGGTCGGCGGTGGCGGCACAGGACGCGCGACATCCGGCGGCGCAGTGGCGGCCGTTGGCAGGGCTGGCTGATCAGGCGGCGCAGGCCGAGCTGCTGGCGCGGGCGGCGGGGCGGTGACCCGGCTGGTGGGCGGGCCGTACGGCGGTCCGCCGGACGGCGGGATGAGCTTGGCCATGACCGAGTTCGCCCGCAGTCTGGACGACGCCCGCGAGGAGTTCGTGCAGACCGCCCGCGAGGCGGACGTGAGCCCGCTCGTCCGGGCGATGGTGGCCGTGATGACGGGCGTGGACACGCCGCCGCCCCCTGTGCCTGTGGAGCCCGTACAGGCCCGTCAGGAGCCGCGACAGCTGGGCTGGTCGGCACGGCGTCGGACGTAGCAGAGGGCGTCCCGCCCGTCCCTTGAAGCCTGGGTTGCTGGGACGGGCGGGAGTCTCTCGGCTACTTGCCGACCTGCCACTCCACCGGCTCATCCAAATCCCCCGGCGAGTACAACACCCGCTCCGCCCGGCCGAACCCCTTCGGTACCTCGAAGAAGACGTTGCCGCGCACGCAGTCTCCGCCCTTGACCTTCGCATCCATCGGATACACCGGCGGCGGCAACTCGCTCCCGGTCATGTGGAAGGGCTCCAGCCGCGACCCGTCCTCGTAGGCCAACGACCACGTGAACGGGGCCACCGTGATCGGCTGCTCCCCTTCGTTGCATACCTTCACCTCGACGAGGGCCAGCTTTTGCCCGTCCTGAAACAGTCCCGTCGGGCTGCTGATGCCCTTGTCCTTGTGGGCGAGCACGGCGGCGGAGAACTTGTTGCCGCCTGCGTCGATGTCGACCTTGTCGCCGAGCTTCAGCGTCTCCTGGCTGGGCGAGGGTGACGGGCTCGTCTTCGTGCTGCTGGCTGACGGTGTGCTGGCGGCCTTGACCACGGTCGGTGCGGGGTCGCCGTCGGAAGAGTTGGAGACGACGATCCCTGCGGTGACGATTCCGGCGATCAGTACGGCTGCTGTGCTGATGATGATCGTGTTCGTGTGGTTGCGTTTCGCCGGTGGAGGCGTGACAGGCGTGGACGGCTCGGTGTTGCTCATGGTCCCCCCATGACGGTGTGGTGGAGAGTCGCATCATCGTGGGACGAGCGCCGTTGTGGAGCGGATGCGTCCGTGTTGTGACCTTGCGGGGTGACCCGCCCGCCTTCCTTGAGCCTGGGGTGCGGAAGACGGGCGGGAGATCGTACGACGGCCGCAGCTACGCAGCTGTCTCGCGGGCCCGGGCGTAAGTCGCCCACAGAGCCTTGGCCATGTCGCAGCGGGCCTCTCCGTACTCGCAGTCGTCGCAGCCAAGTGTGTGGTCCGTGAAGGCGCGATAGCGGGCGTACACGCCGCTCGGGGCTACGGCCTGGAGGTGCCCGGGGCCGCCACTGCCCTCGTCGCGGTACTGCCACTGCGGGGCGCTCACTCTTCGCTCCGGCCGGGATGGGGGTGCCGGCGGATCTCGACCTCACAGGTCGTGGCGCGCTTGATGTCGCTCCTGGCCTCGGCGGCGGCCCGCTGCCGGTCGAGCGCCGCACACACATCGCACCCCGGGACAGGCCGCGGCGGGCGCGTCGGATCCATCAGCACGACGGGCGGTTCGTCAGTCGTCTGCTGCCTCATCAGGTGCCTCCGAAGGAAGTCAGTGTCCGCCGCCGGGGCCGAGCGCGGCAGCGATCAGCGTGGGGTCGTTCAACTGGCCGCTGCCGTCCGGGCGGTGGATCCACAGACGGCCGCACTGATACCAGCCGGTCGGCGGGCAGTGCAGCGGCCAGCCCTCCGGACGGACGCGTACCTGCCGTATGTCGGCGAGGTCTTCGGCCGCGTCCGGCGCGATCAGCCACCAGGCCCGCTCGACGCCGGGGTCGGCGAGGACCGGGCCGAGTCGCTCGATCCCGATCCGGTTGACCGCGTTCATCGTGTCGAGGAGCCGGGCCTCGACGGCGAGCCAGCGCCGGCCGCTGGCGATCGGTGCGAGCGCCTCCACATCCCACGCCTGGCGTACGAGGTGCGGGTGTGCGGAGGCTTCGGCGAGCCACGCGTCCCCGGCCTCGTACAGGGCCGCTATCCGCGTCGAGGGGGTCATGGCCAGGACCGTAGGGACTCCGGTTGCCTGGTTGCGCACCGATTGCGCGGGATTGCGCCCGCAGTCAGAGCGGTTGCCGCCGATTGCTCACGAGAGGGTGAGACCGGCCCGCGCCCGCGCGATCAGCCGGTGCGCCTGGTGGTCGAAGACCGCGGTCTCACGCATCAGGTCCCACACCTTGCGATAGAACGCCACGTCCTCCGCGGAGTCCAGCCACAACTCGGCATTCCAGGTGTCGGCGACGACGAGCCGCTCGTCGATGATCCAGAACCCGTGCTTCGGGGAGAACGGCGTACGGGCACCGAGGGGGATCACGCCGAGCGTCACGGTGTCGAGGCCGATGAACCCGCTGAGACGGTTGAGCTGCGCGGCCATGGCCTCCGGCGCGCACCGTACGACGTGCAAGGCGCCCTCCCACATCAGGACGTGGAAGCGGCGGCCCGGCTCGTACACAGCCTCTTGGCGCTTCATCCGGGCCCGCACTCCCTCCTCGACGTCGCGGGGCGTACCAAGGCGGTCGGACACGTCGGTCAGGACGCCGCGCGCGTAGTCGGCGGTCTGGAAGATGCCGGGGATGATGCCGGACTCGAAGATGTGGATCGTCTCGGCCTGCGCCTCCTGGACGACGTGGCTCTCCTGCACCGCACGGTGGCCGGCCGACAGCTGCCGCTTCCAACTCCGGTACGCCGTCTCCAGGCTGCGCAGGCGGCGCTTCAACTTGTCGACGGCGTCCGGTCGCTCGGCGGCGCGGGCCCACGCCTCGACGTCCGTCTCGGTCGCGGTCTGCTTGCCGTTCTCCAGCCTGCTGACCTTGGAGCGCTGCCAGCCGAGGCGCTCGGCGAAGTCCTTGCCGTTCAGGCCGGTCTCGGTGCGCAGCTCACGCAGCCACGCACCGAGCCCCTCGCGGGCCTGCTGGTAGTCGGTGCTCACACGGTCGAAGCTACCTGCGCCACGAACTCCTCGCGCCGGATGGCGTGATGCCAGGCGGCATCCCGGATCTGGCAGAACCGGACGATGCGCTCCGGGTCCTCGACGAGTTCGGCGCCGAGGTAGCCGTCCGTGTCGTCGAAGTGCAGGACCAGGGCGCGGCGGGAGTCGAACAGCCAGAAGTCCTCAGCGGGTAGGCGGGCCTTGTCCGCGTCCGTACGCCACAGGTTGCGGATGTTCTCGCCCGCCGCGTTGTTGATCGCGGCACCGGCGAGCAGGAACAGCTGCTCCTGCGTGGGTGGCGAGTCGACGATCCGTACGCGCTCGATGCGCTTGCCCTGCTCGGTCTGGGCCCGAACGTTGACGCACCAGGGCCGGTGCGAGTCGTCCGGCACCTCCCCGGTGTCGAGGTAGTGGCGGTACTTCTCGCCGGCACGGTCGGAGGCGTAGCCGCGGCGGGACTCCAGCCGCCAGGCCGTGTGCTCGAACTCCTCGAAGTAGGCGCCGAACGTCGTGTCGTCGATGAACTGCGGCACGCCTCTACTCCTTGGGGGCGAAGCGGGTGAGCAGCTCGCGCGGGACACGCACGAACGACTCGCCGTCGAGGATGTTCTGAAGCTGCGCGACGTCCTCGGGGTCGGTGACGGTGTAGCCCTGCACGACGATGTCGCCGGTGTCGACGTCCTCGTACAGGGTGGGGCACTTGCCGTCGTCGCTGGTGGTGCCGAGCATGCGGAGCTGTAGGGCCATGGCCGGTCTCCCTCTCGTGCCGGTGGGTGAGTCCTCAGAATGCGGCGGATGGCGGCCGGGCGTACGGAGATTGCGGCAGATTGCGCGGCTGGTAGACACGGTGGGATGGATTGCGCGCAACAACCGCGCCGGGCGTCATCTGCGCGGGCATGCGGATGAGTTGTGACCCGGACTGTTGGTTTGCCCGTGGCGGCCCATATCGTGCAGCGATGCTGCTGTATCACTTCACCGACGCCGAGCACTGGGCGGGCATCCTTGCGGCTGGCGAAATCCGTGCCACATGGCCCCGTGATCCCGACGATATGCCGGAGCTCCGGCGCACCGTACACCTCAGCGACAACCCCGATCCGGCGTCTCTCCCGGCGAAACTCGACGTACGCCAGATACGGATCGCGCTCGATGTGTCCGACGGCGAGGTTCACCGGTGGGTTTCGTGGGCCTGGGACCATCTGCCTCCGGGTGCCGCTGAGGCGCTCACGTCCACGCGGTTGGGAGGAGACCCGGACGCCTGGTACGTCGTTGAGCGGTCGCTGCCTCTGGCCGAGTGGGTGGAGGCCGTCGACCTGGTGTCGCAGGTCCCGCTCTGGCCCTCTGCGGCAGTAGAGGGTGCAACCGCATAGGGGATGCGGTGTATTGGCTTTAACCTGCCACTTTGAGGCGTGTCGGCACCCAGATGGCACGCTGGGGGCTCGTCGCGCTCATCTATTCCACCGGGCTTTGCCCCAGCGCACTACCTGCAAGATTCGCTGAGCGACCAGGACCACGACCACGATGCCCACGCCCACAAGCGCCGCGTAAGTAGCGTCTCCGTAGTCCACCGCAAGCTCGATCACTGTTGATACGAAGACGGCTGAGGCTCCAACCAGAATGGCCAGCCAGCCGAGGTATGTACGGACAAGTTCCGCGAGACGCTGCGCGGCCTCCCCGCCTTCCTGCTTGACCTCAAAGACTTTCTGTTGCACCACTTCAATCGTTCGGACCATGTCCCGCGTCTCACGAAGCAAGGTGAAAATCCAGAAGACGCTACGAGCCTTGTTGGTCAGCGCAAGTGTCTTCCGCGCAAGATCGCCGATCTGTGTCCGATCCAGTAGATCTCGGTACTCCACAATCGCGAACCAAGCCTGGGCGGCTGACCCCACAACGACGAGCAGGGTGCCGCCAGCAGCAAGCCAGTGCGCCACGAGAATTGACGTTTCCGGATGCGTCGCCATCGATAGCCCGGCCTGTAGATCGGGAAGTAGGGGCGGTTCTTCCTCGATCATTGATCAGGCTGAGTGTGGACGCTTAGCGAACGGTCCGAGCGGGTGACCTGGCTGGACATGCGAAAGGCCCTCACCGTGCCCTACGGGGGCTGCGGTGAGGGCTAGCGGCGAACAAAGCCCGCAAGGCCATGACCTGCTCGGGGCTGAACTTCGGAGCGGCAGCGACTTCGTCGCCCACGTGCTTCCAGGCTTTGGGGCCGAAAGCGGCCTCCGCGTCGGCGAGAGAGAACGGCTCGCTCATGCCGCGCTTCCAGCGTCGGGGCCAGCCGCTGCCCGGGGCGCCGGGACCGCGCCGCCGGGGCGCGTCATGATCCGGCGGAGTTCTTCGACGAGCTCGGGGCTCGGGTCTGGTGCGGCCTGTACGCGCTTGCGGATCTTGGCGATCGTCTCGTCGCCGAGAATCGCTCGGCGCTCTTCGCGGGTCATGCGGCGGTCCCGGCTGCTCGTCGGCGGATGATCTCGGCCTCGATGGCTTCGATCGAGCCGAGCGGATGACCGGGATACCAGGCGGCTTCCGCCGCTTCACGCGGTGTCCGCAACGCCCGCTCGGCGACCGCGTCGATCAGCGACTCGGCTGCGGCGCGGATCGCCTGCTCCCGAGTCGGGGTGACTGTCCTGACTGGAATGCGATCTCGGCTGTTCATGCGGAGAGTCCTCCCCTCCCCGTCTTGGCTCCGCTCCGCCTGATCGTGCGGTTTGTCGAGGGCCTGTCACTCAGACAGAGCACGAGGATGCGGGCTGCCGCGGTCTGGGTGAGGCTGACGGCATGGCTTCTGTGATGCCCGTGGTCGTGTACCCGCCCGACGAGGACGGCGGCCGGCGCGTGCGCGTGCGCGTCGACGGGGAGATCCTCGGTCGCGCGTACGGACTGCGGGGCGTCGCCGAGTTCCTGCGCCGGGCCGGGATCGAGGACGCGGATGAGGCGTACGTCGCTGCGTCCGGGCTGATCGAGTGGCGCGGCGGCGGACCGGATGTGTGGGTACTAACAGCGCGATGGCTCCGCAACGTACTTGAGGGCAACGGACCGCCACGTTGCCTCAATCGGTGGACATCTGTAACGTCACACCTCCTGGACATAGCCAGGGTCAAAAAACGGTGTAAAAATGCCGTATGAGCACGATGAGCTGCACTGATGTTGAAATCCTGGGGGGACATCCTGTGCGACAGTACGAGTCGACTCACCCGTGGATCACGTTCAATCACAGACTTGACATCGTGGCCCCGCTGCTCTGGATGCAGATCGGTGAAATTCGCTCAAAATGCGAGCACATCGCGCGTACGCCGCTTCGCCCTGACGTACAGGAAGAGCTGTACATGGTGTACCTGGCGAAAGGTGCGCGTGGAACGGCTGCGATCGAGGGCAACACACTCTCCGAGGACGAGGTGCGCCGCGTCGCCGAGAACGACCTTCAGCTACCGCCCTCACGTCAGTACCAGCAACAGGAGATCGACAACATCCTGGCTGCCTACAGCCTCATCCATAAGGATGTCGTTGATGGCAAGCCGCTCGATCTGACGGTGGACCGAGTCCTTGAGATCAACAAGCTGATGCTCACGGATCTTGAACACGAAGACCATGTTGTGCCCGGAGAGTTCCGCACCGTCGGGGTGAGCGTCGGTCACAACTATGTGGGCGCTCCGGCAGAGGACTGCGACTACCTGGTGCGCAAGCTGTGCGAGTGGTTGCGCGAGGTAGAGGTAGCGGCCGCCTCCCAGCCGGAGGAGGTCCGCTTTGCGTCCGCCTTCACATCAGCGGTCCTAGCTCATCTTTACCTGGCCTGGATCCATCCGTTTGGCGACGGCAATGGTCGAACCGCTCGGACCATTGAGTTTCAGCTGCTGCTCAAAGCGGGCGTTCCGGCAGTCGCAGCACATCTGCTAAGTGACCACTACAGCATCACAGAAGACCGCTACCGCCAGGTCCTCCATCGCTCCAGCAAGGAGCGTCCGTACGAAGTGCAGACCTTCCTGGCGTATGCCGTGCAGGGCTTCGTCGATGGGCTGCGGTCGCAGATCGAGCGGATCAGTTCCCAGCACTATGAAGTGACCTGGCGCAACTTCGTACACGAGCAATTTGCGGATCAAAAGGGTGATTCGGCAATGCGTCGCCAGCAGGTCGCGTTGGAGCTGCCCCCTGGTTCGTGGACAGCCACGGCGTCAGTTCGTCATCTCAATCCGTGGATCTCTGAGATGTATGCCGGGCGCCACGATCGCACTATCAGCCGTGATCTCAACGTCCTCGAAGCTCGCGGATTGATCAGGAAGGATGCTTCACGGCACCGTGTCAGGCCTCGCCTCGACGTCCTTCGGGGATTCATTCCTGTTCGGGCCGAGGTCCAGACCGCGGCCGATCAGCGTGACTAGTCATGACACTGAGTAGCTCACGAGAACGAGTAGAAGCCCCGCCCGGTGGCGGGGCTTCGTCGTGTGCCGGCCAGCAACAGCCTGACTGACGCACAGGGAGGGAGGGGCGGCAGGGGAGGCTGAACTGTCCGTTTCCCCTGTCCCGCAGGTGCCGAGACACGCCTCCCTTGCCTCCCTCGGCTGGCATATGCGCAGGTCAACCCGAGGGAGGCGGTATAGGGAGGCGGTGAGGGAGAACTCCCTCAGATGTCGCCGCCTCCCTCGTCGTCGACGTCGTCAGCAAGGCGCTCCAGGATGGCGTCCTGGACGCGGTCGCGGGCCACGGTCGACTTGCCACCCGACTTGTACGGCTCGGCACCGAACGGCTCCAGCGCCTTCTTCAGGTCGACCGGACCCCACTCCCGGTACGCGTCCGGCCGGCGCTCGGCGAGCCGGTGCAGCACCTCGGAGGTGAGCATCCGCGGGGCGTCGCCGAGGACGGCCGCGACGTCCGTGAGCGGGTCGAGCGGCTCGAACGTCGGCTCATCCACCGCACCCGTGCCCTCGTACAGGCCCATCGCCCGCTCGACGACCGACGTCACCTCGTCGATGCCCTTCTCGGGGTCGCGGGCGACGTAGTGGGATCGGATCACTTCGAACGGCTTGCTGCTGAATCCCACGGTCACGGCCGTGCCGACGTCCTCGCCGGGGATGAGTGTGGTGGCGGTAATGCCGGCCTTGTGCTTGCCGGAGCCGAGGAGGCCGTCGTTCGCAACGTGGTCGCCGACCGCGAACGCGACCCGGTGGGAGGTGTTGCGGGTGACGTCGCGCGGGATGCTGTCGGCCGTGGGGGACACGGTCACAAAGACGAGGGTGATGCCGACCTTCCTCGCCTTCTTCAGTACCTTCACGGCCAGCTCGGCGGCTTCCTTGCCGTACTCCTTGTGCCCGAACAGCTCGTGGACCTCGTCGAAGACGACGACCTTCGGCCGCATCCGCGGATCCTTCAGGGCCAGTTCACGCGTGAGCTTGGTGGCGTCGCCGCCGAGTTCTTCCAGCAGCTTGCCGCGCTCGGTGACCTCGTCCCGCAGGTTTCGCAGGGCGACCAGCGCGGCCCGCAGGTCTTCGTCCTCGTCGCCCTTGACCAGCACGCGCATACGGGGCTTGAGCGGGTCGTAGTCGACGTTGTAGGCCATGACGTAGGCCTCGACGATGACGAGTGGGTCGAGGATCGCGCCGAGCAGCAGGGCGATGACGATGGACGTCTTACCCGAGCCCATGATCCCGCCGACCATCCAGTTCGCGGCCATGAGCTTGCCGATGATGGGCTCCCCGCGCTGGGAGACGGCGACGGGCACGCCCTTGAAGTAGTCGGTGACGCCCTCGGTGAGCAGCGGCCACGCAGGTACGGCGCCGGACAGTGAGCCCTGGTCGGCGACCCACAGATCGAGTACGCCGGCCTGCTTCGGGGGCTCGGTCGGCCACACCTCGACGGGCTTACGCAGCAGGTTGTGCGCCAGGACCGACTTCTTCCCGGCGATCATCTCGACGGTGACGCCGAGGGGAAGCTGCAGCTGGGTGTGCCAGCCGTTCCCGGACCGGGTGGTCGGCTGCACCCAACGCGGCTGCCACCCTTCCTTGATGGCCTTGTTGAGCGGGGCGATGCCCAGGTTGCCCAGCGCGCGGATGATCGCGCCCTCGTCGGGGACGACGTCGCGGTCCTCGGCGTCGGCGGGGAGGGCCCACGCGGGTGCGGTCTGCCGGTTGCGGCCGACGGCCCACGCCCCGGCGATGGCCATGACGGGCAGCGAGTACAGCAGCGGCTCCCAGACGACGCCGGCGATGAACGCGACCCAGCCGACGAAGTCCACGACGGTCGCGATGGGCGTGTAAATGTCGCGGGTGTCCTCGGTGGCCAGGGCCATCAGTACGCCGAGCATCAGTAGGGCGCCCGTGCCGGTCGCCGCGGCGGACGCGAGAGCCTTGGGCGCGTTGAGGGCCATCTGTAGCAGCTCCACGCGGCGGCGGTGCCGGGCGAACCGGTAGGCATACGCCCGCTGTTCCCACTGCCGTACGAGTTCTTCGTTCCCGGCGGCCTCGGCCTGGCGCATCATCCGCTCGTGGCGGGCGGTCGTCCGGGAGTCCCACGCCCTGCGGGTGAGGATGCGGGTCCCGCCGACGGCGTACGAGCCGTGTCGTACGACGGCCCGGTACGCGCCGTGCTCGCGGGCCTCGACGACGACGCGCCGCAGGGAGTCGATGCGTACCCGGCGGCGGGCGCGCGGCTTGTCCTCGACGACCGTCTCGGGGGCCAGGGTGGT
This sequence comes from Streptomyces sp. NPDC057474, assembly GCF_042802555.1. NCBI lineage: Bacteria > Bacillati > Actinomycetota > Actinomycetes > Kitasatosporales > Streptomycetaceae > Streptomyces > Streptomyces sp. NPDC057474. Next base: position 30,388 of record NZ_JBHVDX010000045.1, read on the forward strand.
GTCGGGTGTGGGGGCGAGCTTGAGGAGGGACACGGCCGGTTTGGCGTGCCCGTTGACCCGCTCGGGGACGGTGTCGGTCATGCTGGTCTTCCTTCTCTCTGCGGAGTGCAAGGGGCCCGGGGGCGGCCGTGGCCTGGACAGTTGGGGCCGCCCCCGGGGCGTGGCTACTTCTTCTTGCGCTTGAGCGCCTGGCTCTCGATGGCCTCGACGCGCTGTTGCAGGTCACGGATGATCCGGCCGCTTCCGTCGTCGGCCAGGCCGCGCTTGGCCATGCGGGCGGTCAGTGCGATGACGCGCAGCTTCTCGGCGGTGGTGAAGTCCGAGAACGCGATGTCGGGGTTGTCGGCCATGGGGTTCCTTCCGGGTTGTGGCTGGCCGGTTGGCCTGCCCCACCGCACCCCCGCAGATGTCCTGAAACAGGACGCCTGGCGGGGGACGGAAGGGCAGGTCAGCGGCGGGTCCAGCTGGGGTTGTCGGCGCACTGCGGGTAGGCGGCACCCTCGGGGCACGACCGGGCGGTCTTCTTGCTGACCGTGAACCGCATCTCGGTGCCGTCGGTCTGGCGGACGGTCAAGGCCCGCTTGTCGCGGTCGACGACCGTGCCAGCCGGACCCTGCTCCGGGGTGCAGCCGACGACGACCAGGCAGGCCACGGTGACGGCCACGGCGATCAGGCCGAGGACACGGACGGCGCGGCGGCCGGGCGGCCGGCTCACGAGCGGCCTCCCTTCTGCATGTCGGCCCACATCGAGCGGACGACGAGGGCGAGGATCGCGACGGACACGGCACCGATCGCGACGGCGACCGCGAACAGGGAGGCGACCAGGCCACCGGAGATGACCACCCCGCCGATGACGAGCCACTTCTTCGCGTCGAACTCCGGCTTGGGCTGGTGGTGCTGGCACGTCGGCGACTGCATCGACTGCAACCCGCGCGTGACCGCCTGCGCGATCAGGTCGTTGCGGATGGCGTCCAACTGCTCGGAGTTCTTGGCGGCCTCGACCGCCTCCCGCACGGCCTTCTCCAGGGCGTCGCTCATGCCGTCCACCTCCTCGACCGGCGCAGGTACGGGCGGGCGAGGAGACCGGCGGCGAAGGCGATGGTGACCGGCGATTCAACCTGAATCAGGCCTGCGGAGGGCAGCGTCAGCGGCGACCCGAACAGCAGCCAGACGAGGGCCAGGACGGCACCGAACACGATCGGCTTCATGACCGGGCCTCCCCGGGAACGATTGCCACGGTGCCGACCACTTCCCGCCGCAGTTCGGCGGCCTCGCGGCGGCTGAGGTTGAACTCGTCACGGAGCCGGTCGATGGTCACCGGCCGGGACGTCGAGGCGACCAGCTCACGGTTCAACTTGGAGGCCCTCCGCCGCAGCTCAGACGGAGTGAGCATCACGACCTCGGTGACCACCTGCCGGGGGGTGTCCGCGCCTACCGAAGTGGTCACCTTCTCGGCGTGGCCGTGGTCGCCGCTGGGGGTCGGGACTGACGCGTACCCCTTCTCGTCGTCGAGGTCGGGTGACCACTCCTCGTACGGGTCGGTGACCGCCTCCCGAGCCTCTTCGGCGGGTACCGAAGCGGCCGCCTTGGCAGTCAGATCACGGCGCCACGAGGGGCTCCAGAACACGCCCTCGTCGAGCGGCGGGACGACCAGCGGGGCGGGCTCCAGCGCGGGCTGCGGCCGGTCATCCTCGACGCGCTCCACGGTCACTTCGGGGGCCGCAACTGTGTCGGTATCGACACGGTTGGCCGACTCCTCGCGCTTGGCGAGGGCCTGGTGGATCTGCCGCATCAGGGCGCCGAACGCGAGCAGCGCGGCCGTGGGCGGTACGGCGGCGACCACGTAGTCGAGGGTGCTGGCGGCGGTGCCGACGCCGGCCACGTTCAACGCGATCGACGAGCCGGAGCCGACGACCGTAAGGCCGATCGCCCACGGGTCGACCTCGCTGGCGAGCGCGGCCCGCAGCATGAGGAGTTCGCCGGCGACGATGAACAGGTCGAGGGTCGCGGGCCACGCCCACGCCCGGATCTCCTTGTTCTCCATGCCGTTGGCGAGGGCGACCTCGGCGAGGTGCGCGTACGACAGCCAGAACGCGGCGGCCGTGAGCGCGACGATGACGACGCCAGCCGCGACGGCGAGCGCGCGGGACGGGTTGCTGATCATTCGCTGACCTCCAGCGCGGACAGCCGGGTGGCCAGGCGCCTCAGGTACAGCGCGTGCCGGTGCATGGCGTCCGCCAGCTCGTCCAGGCCCGCCGCGTCCAGGGCGCCGGTGTAGCCGGTCTGCTCGACGTACATGCCGATCTGCGGGGCGCCGGAGTACGGGGCCTGGGTGAGCATCGCCTTCCACAGGGTGTGGTCGCGGAAGTCGAGGTCGTGTTCGGGGCCGTAGTGGGTGATGTCGGGCAGGAACTGGGCGCGGTCGCCGCTGTGTCCGGCGCACCAGTCGGGCTCTGCGACGGTGCGGCTCTGGGTGACGAGGACGTTGACGGTCGTGGTGTTGGGCTCGGCGCTGCTCACTGGTGCTCACCGGCCTCGGTGCTGACGGAGGCGCGGGCGGCCTTCTCGGTGGCCTGGTCCTCGTCGGGCCGCTCGACGTCACCCCAGTGCCGGTAGCCGGTGGCCGGCTTCTCGGCGAGACGGGCCCGCAGGTAGTCCGCCGACCAGCCGGCGCAGTCGCCGCGCTGGAGGACGCACTGAAGGGCAACCACGGCGTCCATGGCCCGGTCGGCGAGGAGCGTGTGGTGCGCGTCGGTGTCGCCGACGGTCGCGGGCGCCGGGATGTCGAGGGCTTCGAGGACGGCGGCCAGGAGCTGACGGAGGTCGCGGGCCTCGTCCAGTGCGGGGGTGGGCTGCTCGCTCATGCGTTCACCGCCGTGGTGCGCGCGGCGCGGAGGCCGAGGGTGAGGCGGTCGCGGCGCTGGATGGAGGCGCCGTACTCGGCGAGGAACTCGGCGTAGCGGGCCTCGGCCTGCTTGTGTTGGGCGCGGTGGGTGGGGCAGTGGGCGACGGCGTCGGCGTAGGTGTACACGTCGCGGGGGGTGGGCTGTACGTTGCTCACGGGTCTGGACTCCTTGATCAGGTGGGGTTCGGGTCAAGGGCCCGGGGCGGCGGTAGGGTCGCCGACCCCGGGCCCGTCGGTGCTACGCCTGCTCGGCCTCGGCCATGTCCAGGAAGGTGCGCAGCGCGCGCAGCGTCCCGGCACGGTCGGCGGTGTTCTCCAGCGCCACGTCCATGGCGCGGGTGGCGAGGTCGAATCCGGCCGACGCCGTCTGCTGCTCGCCGGTCTCCTCGAACGGCGTCCGGCCGGGGTTCAGGAGGATCGACAGGTGCCGCCGGGTGGCGATCAGCTGGGTCAGCCACGGGACCGCGTCACCGATCAGCTCGTCGACCTGCGCCAGGTCGATGTCCGCCCACAAGCCCGTGCCCTGGAACACCAGGTGCGGCTGGCTGTCGCGCCACTTCGCCAGGTAGAAGGTGGCGATGCCCTCGGTACCGGGGTCGCAGAGGTAGGAGCCGTTCAGCGTGTGCTCGGCGCCCTGGTGCCGGTGGTCGTCGTCGTCCGTGTGGTTGACCGGATCTCCGTCGCACCAGGCCACGCCGTCGGTGCACCGGGTGCTGTTCGCCCTGGCTGCCATCAGGCGGGCGAAGATGTCCTCGGCGACCGCTGCGGCGAGGGCCGGCGTGTACTGGCTGGGGACCGTGTCCCGCATGGCCTTGTCGACGATGGCGGGCAGTGCGGCGTGGAGCCGGTCCAGGCCCTGGGGGCCCTTGGTGGCCTCGACGTGGTCGACGAAGGCCCTTGCGGCGGTCTGCTCTTCGGTGGGCTCGGTGTGCTCGCGGGCGCCGTCGGTGAGGAACGCGGCGGGCGCGCCGGTCTTCTTCGGGTCGAAGGTGACGCGGACCTTGCGGCCCTCCGTCTTCATGCACGGGACGGGCTGGTTGGTGGCGGTGCTGGCCTGGATCTCGGTGTTGAGCACGGCGGTGCCTTCTCTCCGGTGGTGATCTGTGGCTGTGGTGCTGGGTGGTGGACCGTCCGGGGGTGGGCACTGGTGCGCACCCCTGGCGGCGGTCTACGGGGTGACGCTCAGACGGCGGCGAGGACCGGGGTGTCGGCGTCGGCCGGGGCGCCGACCTCGGCGCGGGTGACCTTCAGCGACGGGGCGTTCGACTTCATGGGGACCGGGCCGAGGCCGTTCGCCTTGAAGATGGCCCGGATCTGGTCGAGGTCGGCGGTCTGCCGGTTGGAGGCGACGCGCTCGACGATCCAGTTGCCGTAGCGGCCGGCCGGGAGGCGGTCCAGGATTTTGCGGGCGGCGCGCTTCGCCCTGTCGGCACGCCTGGCGTTGTCGGAGGCGAGGTCGAAGCCGAGGGCGGCGCGCTCGATGGCGACCAGCTCGGGCATGTCGGCCTCGGTGTAGACGTCCGCCGGGTCGGCGGCGGGGGCCAGCGCCTCGGCGGCGGTCTGCTCGACGAGCGTCGCCGGGGCGACGACGGAGCGGACGGCGTCGGCAACGGTGCCGAGGATGCCGCGCACGGTACGGACCGTGCGGGGGGTCATGAGAAGGTTCAGCACAGCGGGTCTCCTGTTAGCGCAGGTGATTCCGTAGGCCCTCGGTCGGTGTTGACGCACCGCCGGGGGCCGCTTGCGTTGTCGTCCGGTTTCCCTTCCGACATCTCCACTCTAGGGAACATAGTGTTCCCTGTCAAAGGGTTCTGGCCTAGTAATTCATCAGCGATCTAGGTAACGTCATGTTCCATGATGGCGAATGGAACACTGGGTGTCATGGACAAGCGATCACTGGAGCACGTCGCGCGCCGGTTCAGGGAAGCCGAGACGCGGGCGGACATCCTTCGTAAGGAGTTGGCGGCGGCCATCCGGCAGGCGGACGCGGACGAGGTCCCTCAAAAGGACATCTGTGAGGCGACCGGCTACACCCGTCAGCAGGTGCGGCGGATCGTCCTCGCCGGCACCGAGGAGGGTGACGTGGGCGCCGGCCTGGACCCCTCGAAGTAGCGCGTGGCGCCGCGCCGTTGATGGCACGCCGCTGGCACCAAGAGGCACGGACGTGTTCCGACGAGGGTCAACCGCCTCGGATGGCACTCCGGCGCTGACCTGCGGCGGGGCGTTTTGGCGGGTTGGGATCCGTCATAACCAGACGAATCCCAACACACTGCTAATGCGGTTTGGGACTTCAATCCCATCGAGGGTTCAAATCCCTCCGCCTCCGCGCTCGATCACCGAAGCCCCGGTCCATCCGACCGGGGCTTCATCGTTCCCGTCCTCCGCCCTGAGAGCGCCCCAGAAGGCATTTCCCCAGGTCACAAGGGATATGGCAAACGGATTTCACAGGACGACGGCAGTCATGTAATGTTCTTCCTGTCGCCGAGAGCGGGCCGAAAGGGCCAGGATCGGCAGAAAACAAAACAAGCACTCGTAGCTTAACGGATAGAGCATCTGACTACGGATCAGAAGGTTGCAGGTTCGAATCCTGCCGAGTGCACATCGACCGAAGGCCCCGGAGAGATCCGGGGCCTTCGGCGTTGGTGCTGGCTGTGGGCCCGTGGGGTGGGTCGAGGGGGTCGGGGAGGGGCGCGGACGCGGAACGTGGAGGACTGGCGGATACGCGGGGGCGCATACTGGTCGCAATGACAAAGCCAGGTGCACCGAAGCGCTATTTGCCCACCAGCCCCTTCAAGGCCCCGGTCGCCCCGCCTCCGAAGCACTTCGAGGTGGGCGACCAGGTCACACACGACATGTACGGCCTCGGCCGGGTGATCGGCATCGAGGACGGAATCGCGGCGCTCGTCGACTTCGGGTCGGCGCGACAGCGGATCTTGAGCCCGTACACAAAGATGAGCAAGCTGTAGAACCGACCGCTGGGTTCCGCTCCGCAGGGGGCGCACTCAGCCATGCCGCCAGCCGTGCCACCGCGGCATCGCAGCCGTGCCACCGCGGCATCGCCGCCTCCGACGACGAACCTCTTTGAGGTCCCGGACTACCGGGCAGTCCCCATCGCTCCTCCGGAGTGAGTGAGGGGGCGAAGCTCGGTCTGCAGGTCGGAGGCGCTGTCAGTGGTGCCCTCTAATGTCGTGGGGGATGGCACGCGTGTGGAGATGTACAGGGCTGCGGTGGGGTGCGGACGGGCCGCTGTTGAGCTGGGCGGGCGGGCGCGGGAGCCCCTTGCCGCAGGGGAAGGCGGTTGCTTTCGGGGTCGTGAGCGAGGGGCGGCGGACGTGCGTCGGCGCTCGGGGCAACCCGTGTCCGGTGCGGGCAGGGGTGCCGGGGCGGAGTACCGGAGCTCGGTGTGAGGAGTGCGCGCGACTCGACCGGGCGCATTCCGTGGCCGCCGACACCATCGCCGATGATCCGCGGCCGTATCACGTGTACCTCGCGTGGTTCGGGCCCGGAATGGTGAAGGTCGGGATCACGGCGGTCGAGCGGGGACCGGCGCGGCTGTTGGAGCAGGGGGCGGTCTCCTTCGGGTGGCTCGGCCGGGGGCCGCTGATGGCCGCGCGGCGGGCGGAGGAGGTGCTGCGGGCCGCGCTCAAGGTGCCGGATCGGATTCCGTACGCCGAGAAGCGGGTCGTGAGGGCCGATCTGCCGGCCGTCGAGGAGCGCGTCGGGGAGTTGGCGCTGCTGCATGGGCGGGCCCTCGGGCTCGCGGGGTGGCCCGAGTCGCTGGAGCCTGTGCCGTTCCAAGCCGTCGATCACTTCGGGATGTTCGGGCTCGACGGGTTGCCGGCCGCCGACGGTGTGGTGAGTGAGCTGGTCGCGGGTGGGGCCGTGGGCGGTGAGGTGCTCGCCGTCGCCGGGCCCGATGTGCATCTGGCCACCGGGCGTGGGGTCGTCGTTCTCGATACGCGGCTCATGACCGGGTGGGAGTTGACCGCTCCCGTCGGTGAGGGGGCTCGTGACGCACTCACCGTGCCCGTACGCGAGTTGAGGAGCCGAGGGAGCGGGAGCGTGCAGGACGGGCTGTTCTGAGGGGGGCCTGAGGGCCTGAGGGGGCCTGAGCTGTAGGGCTCGGTGGGCTCGGCAGGTAAAGACTTCGATCCCTTTTGGATCCCGTTCGGAAAGGCCGTGGACGTCGGGCGCGGCCCGGCCCGAGAGTGATGCCATGAGTGATCAGCGGATAGCACCTGACGAGGCACCTGACGACGTACTGGGCAACGTATCTGCCGACGCATCTGTCGTCGCGCCCGTACCCGCCCATGAACCCCCGTACTACGCCGTCGTCTTCACCTCCACGCGGACCGAGGACCAGAGCGGGTACGGGGAGACCGCCGAGCGGATGGAGGAGCTGGTGAAGGGTGTGCCGGGGTTCCTCGGGATGGATCACGCTCGGACGCCCGGCGGGTCGGCCATCACTGTGGGGTACTTCCGGGATGCCGAAGCCGTCGAGGAGTGGCGGGGCAATGTCGAGCACCGGGCGGCGAAGGCGCGGGGGCGGGCCGAGTGGTACGAGAGGTACACGCTGCACATCGCCAAGGTCGAGCGGAGCCACAGCTTCGTGAGAGGAGGAGGCGAAGCATGACGGCGCTTGCATAAAGGTGGGGTCAGGGCAGGGGCGTACGGCGTGGTTCCTGTGGTCTTGAAGCTGTGGGTTCGCGGTGAGCCGGCCTGGGAATTGCCGTGGGAAGGGGCAGGAAAGCGCTGGTCGGCGGGGGTCGTGTCCGAGAAGTCGGAGATCTTCCCAGGGGTTGCCTGAGAGGCGCCTGTGCGTTTCTCAGAAAAATCACAGGTTCCGGAAAGGGTGTTCTCAGGAGGCCCCGACAAGGTGTCCAGCATGACCACGACCTCGCCCCAGGGGCGCACCGAACTGCTGAGGCCGGACGGGAGCCCCGTCCGAGTGCTTGTGGTGGACGACGAGCTGTCGATCACCGAACTGCTGTCCATGGCCCTGCGCTATGAGGGATGGCAGATCCGGAGTGCGGGGGATGGCACGGGTGCCATCCAGACCGCCCGGGACTTCCGGCCCGACGCCGTCGTTCTCGACATGATGCTGCCCGACATGGACGGGCTGACCGTCCTCGGGCGGCTGCGGCGCGAGCTGCCGGAGGTGCCGGTGCTCTTCCTCACCGCGAAGGACGCGGTCGAGGACCGGATCGCCGGGCTCACCGCCGGCGGTGACGACTACGTCACCAAGCCGTTCAGCCTCGAGGAGGTCGTCGCCCGGCTGCGCGGGCTCATCCGCCGCTCCGGTGCCGCCGACCGCCGCTCCGACTCCGTGCTCGTCGTCGGTGACCTCATGCTCGACGAGGACAGCCACGAGGTGTCGCGCGGCGGGGCGAACATCCACCTCACCGCCACCGAGTTCGAGCTGCTGCGCTTCCTCATGCGGAACCCGCGGCGGGTGCTCAGCAAGGCGCAGATCCTCGACCGTGTGTGGTCGTACGACTTCGGCGGGCAGGCCAACGTGGTCGAGCTCTACATCTCGTATCTGCGGCGGAAGATCGACGCCGGGCGCGAGCCGATGATCCACACCCGGCGTGGGGCCGGTTACCTGATCAAGCCCGCCGCGTCATGAGCGGGCGACGACGGACGCGTACGCAGAGGCAGCCGAGGCCGAGGCTGAGGCGAGGACAGCCGCGCACGCTGCGTACGCGGCTCGTCGTCTCCGCGGTGGCCTTGATCGCGGTGGTGGCTTCCGTCATCGGGACGGTGACGACGTTCGCGCTGAGCGAGCATCTGTACGAGCAGTTGGCGACCAATGTCGAAGGCATCGCCAAGCGCACCGACGGGCCCAAGGGGCCGGGCGGCGGTCAGGCTGGGGCGCCGGGCAGCACCGGGACCATCACCCTGACGACGGACGAGAAACTCCAGTTCGTCACGAAGGGCGGTTCGCCGGAGTACACGATCGGCGCCGTCGTACAGAACGGGACCGTCGTCAAGGGTGTCGTCGGCGAGCTGGCGACCTCCGACACCACCGGGCAGCCGGAAATGACGGCCGTCACGCTGAGCGGGGCGGACCTCGCCGCGCTCGCCGAGGTCTCGCAGGACGGCCAGGCGCACAAGGTCAGTCTTCCCGACCAGGGCGATTACCTGGTTCAGTACGAGACCAACCGTGACGGCGACACGTTCTACGTGGGCCTGCCCACCGACTCCGTCACCAACACCCTCAGCACCCTCATCGTCGTAGAACTCAGCGTCACCGGCGCCGGCCTCATCGCCGCCGGCATCGCCGGTTCCGTCCTCGTCGGTGTGGCCCTGCGCCCCCTGCGCAAGGTCGCCTCCACCGCGACCCGTGTCTCCGAGCTGCCCCTGCACACGGGCGAAGTCACCCTCAACGAGCGGGTGCCGGCCTCCGAGACCGACACGCACACCGAGGTCGGCCAGGTCGGCGCCGCGCTCAACCGGATGCTCAACCACATCCACGGCGCCCTGCACTCGCGGCAGGAGAGCGAGACGCGCGTACGGCAGTTCGTCGCGGACGCCAGTCATGAGCTGCGGACGCCTCTCGCCTCCATTCGTGGCTACGCCGAGCTGACCCGGCGCGGCAGAGAAGAGATCGGGCCCGACACCCGGCACGCGCTCGGGCGGATCGAGTCCGAGTCCGCGCGTATGACCATGCTCGTCGAGGATCTGCTGCTGCTCGCGCGGCTCGACGCCGGGCGGCCGCTGCAGTTCGAGCAGACGGACCTCATCCCCCTCGTCGTGGACACCGTCAGCGACGCGCGTGTCGCCGGGCGGAGTCACAACTGGCGGCTCGATCTGCCCGACATGCCGGCGCTCGTGTCGGCGGACGCGGCGCGACTGCAGCAGGTGCTCGTCAATCTGCTGGCGAACGCCCGCACACACACCCCACCCGGGACGACCGTCACCGCGCGCCTCCAGCGGCGTGGGCCGTGGATGTGTGTCGATGTCGAGGACGACGGGCAGGGTATCCCGGAGGAGTTGCTGCCGCACGTGTTCGAGCGGTTCGCGCGAGGTGACTCGTCGCGGTCCAGGGCGTCCGGCTCGACCGGGCTCGGCCTCGCCATCGTGCAGGCCGTGGCCGACGCGCACGGCGGTGCCGTGACCGTCGACAGCGTGCCCGGCAGGACCGTGTTCACGGTGCATCTGCCGGCCCTCGGCCGGGACGTACCGCTGCTCGACGACGCCGCGAACTGGCAGCTCGAAGACGTGCAGTTCGACGGCGAGTTCGATGGAAACGACTTGGTGACCGACGCAACAAACTGGCAATCGGACTCACAGGCACACCACAGTGTGAGCACACGGGCATAACAGAGCGGCTCGCGAATGTAGTTGTCATGCGAACCGACTCTTCTCCCGGCACCCTGCCGGCGCGGGAGCACCTCCCGGCCGGAAACGCCGGTACGCCTGTCCTGGACGTAGTGATCCCCGTCTACAACGAGGAGAAGGACCTCCAGCCGTGCGTGCTCAGACTGCACGAGCACCTCGCGCGCACGTTCCCGTACGCCTTCCGCATCACGATCGCGGACAACGCGTCCACGGACACCACCCCGCAGGTGGCCGCGCGGCTGGAGGCGGAGCTCCCCGAGGTCAAGTCCTTCCGACTGGAGCAGAAGGGGCGCGGGCGGGCGCTGCGGACCGTGTGGTCCGCGTCCGACGCGCCGGTCCTCGCCTACATGGACGTGGACCTGTCCACCGACCTGAACGCCCTGCTGCCGCTGGTGGCTCCGCTGATCTCCGGTCACTCGGACCTCGCGATCGGCTCCCGGCTCGCCCGCTCCTCGCGGGTGGTGCGCGGCACCAAGCGTGAGTTCATCAGCCGGGCGTACAACCTGATCCTGCGCGGCTCGCTCCAGGCCCGTTTCTCGGACGCCCAGTGCGGGTTCAAGGCGATACGCCGGGATGTCGCTCAAGTGCTGCTGCCCCTTGTCGAGGACACCGGGTGGTTCTTCGACACCGAGATGCTGGTGCTCGCGGAGCGGGCAGGGCTGCGGATCCACGAAGTGCCCGTCGACTGGGTCGACGACCCGAACTCGACCGTCCACATCGTGAAGACGGCGACCGACGACCTCAAGGGTGTGTGGCGGGTCGGCAAGGCCCTCGCCACCGGATCGCTCTCGCTGGACCGGCTCGCCCGGCCGTTCGGGGACGACCCCCGGGACCGCGAGATCCAGGACGTTCCGCGTGGCCTCGCCCGCCAGCTCCTCGGCTTCTGCGTCGTCGGCGGCCTCTCCACGCTCTTCTACCTGCTCCTCTACAGCGGCTTCCGGACCTTCTCGGGGTCGCAGATCGCCAACGCGCTCGCCCTGCTGGTCTCGGCGGTCGCCAACACGGCGGCCAACCGGCGCCTGACCTTCGGCGTCCGCGGCCGGAGCGGTGTCGTCAAGCACCAGGCACAGGGCCTGGTGGTGTTCGGCATCGGCCTGGCCCTCACCAGCGGCTCGCTGGCCGCCCTCAACGCGGCGACCTCCGACCCCGCGCACTCCACGGAACTGGCGGTCCTCATCGCCGCCAACCTCGCGGCGACGGTGCTGCGGTTCCTGCTCTTCCGGGCGTGGGTCTTCCCGGACCGGGGCGACGGCTCGCCCAACGACGGGTCAGCCAACGACGGGTCGCCCACTTCTTCGGGCTCGACCGTCGTCGCCTCGCACCAGCCCGCCCACCCGGCCTCGCCCACATACACGACATCGATGGGGGTGCGTCCCGGCCAGCCCGGCCCGTACGGCCACCAGGACCGGTTCCACCCGATGCCGCAGCGCCCGACGGCGCCCCAGAACGACCGCGCCGAGTACGTGACGGCGCCACGAGCCCCGTACGGGAACGCCCCGTACACCACGACCCGGTTCCGTGCCGGTGAAGCCGCGGACCGCACCTGGGGGGACGCGACCATGCAGATGCGGCCGGTGCGCCCGCACGATCAGGATTCGAGGAACGCACAATGACCACGCAGTTCGAGACGACGAGCCGGCCGGGGGGTCCGGGCCCCGACTCGGGGCCGCCGCCCACCTCGACCGCGCTGCAGGAGCCGGTGGTTCCGGAGGCACCCGCCGCGCCTCCGGCCCCCGGCGCCGGTGAGCCCAAGCAGCCCTTCGCCAAGCGGCTGTGGAGAGGGCGGCCGGAGGACAACCGCTGGCTACGCCCGGGCTTCCTCCTCACGCTGCTGCTGATCGGCGGCCTCTACACCTGGAACCTCACGGCCTCCGGCTACGCCAACTCCTTCTACTCGGCGGCCGTGCAGGCGGGCAGCCAGTCCTGGAAGGCCTTCTTCTTCGGCTCGCTGGACTCCGCCAACGCCATCACCGTCGACAAGCCCCCGGCCTCGCTCTGGCCGATGGCGCTGTCGGTACGGCTCTTCGGCCTCAACTCCTTCGCGATCCTGTTCCCGCAGGTCCTGATGGCCGTCGCCACCGCCGGGGTGCTGTGGGCGGCCGTACGCCGTCGCTTCAACGCCACGGCCGGCTTCATCACCATGGCGGTGTTCGCGCTCACGCCCGTAGCCGCGCTGATGTTCCGCTTCAACAACCCGGACGCGGCCCTCGCGCTGCTGATGGCCGCCGCGGTCTACTGCACGCAGCGCGCGATGGAGAAGGCCCAGACGAAGTGGCTGGTCTGGGCGGGCGTCGCCATCGGCCTCGCCTTCCTGGTCAAGACCCTGCAGGCCTTCCTGATCCTGCCGCCCCTGGCGATCGTGTACGTCGTCTTCGCGCCGGCCTCGGTGAAGAAGCGGGTCAGCCAGGTGCTGCTCGCCGGGTTCGCGATGGTCGTCGCCGGTGGCTGGTGGGTCGCGATCGTCGAGCTGTGGCCCGCGTCCTCCCGCCCGTACATCGGCGGCTCGCAGAACAACTCCTTCCTCGAACTGACCTTCGGCTACAACGGTCTCGGCCGCCTCAACGGCGAGGAGACCGGCAGCGTCGGCGGTGGCGGAGGCGGCGGTGGCGGCAACTGGGGCGAGACCGGCTGGGACCGGATGTTCAGTTCCTCCATCGGCGGCCAGATCTCCTGGCTGATCCCGGCCGCCCTGATCCTGCTGGGCGCCGCGATCTGGGCCACCCGGAAGCTGAAGCGCACGGACACCACCCGTGCGGCCTTCCTCCTCTGGGGCGGTGCGCTGTTGATCACCATGGTGGTCTTCAGCTTCATGCAGGGCATCTTCCACGAGTACTACACCGTGGCCCTCGCCCCCTACATCGCGCCGCTGATCGGCATGGGCGCGGCTCTGCTCTGGGACCAGCGGACCAGGTTCTGGGCGTCGATCACCATGGCGGCGGCCATGACGGCCACGGCCGTCTGGGGTTACGTCCTCCTCAACCGCTCCACCGACTACCTGCCCTGGCTCAAGTGGGCCGTGCTCATCGGCGGCCTGGTCGCGGCGCTCGGCCTGGTCTTCGTGGCCAAGCTGGGTCGTCAACCGGCCCTGGCGGTCGTGGGCCTGAGCTTGGTCACGGCACTCGCCGGCCCGACGGCGTACACCCTCACCACCCTGGGCGAGGGCCACACCGGCTCGATCGTCACGGCCGGTCCGTCCGTCCAGGGCGGCCGAGGTGGCGGTCCCGGCGGCGGTGGCGGCATGGGCGGCGGTCCTGGTGGTGGCGGTGGCGGTATGCCGGGCCAGAACAACCAGCAGGGCAACGGCCAGAACCAGCAGCAGGGCGGCCAGAACGGCAACGGTCAGACGGGCCAGCCCCCGACCGGCGGCTTCGGCGGCGGCCAGAACAACCAGCAGGGCCAGAACAACCAGCAGGGCCAGAACAGCCAGGGCCGGCAGAACGGCAACGGCCAGACCCAGAACGGTGACGGCGGCGGCATGGGTGGCGGCGGCGGTGGCGGCATGGGCGGTCTGATCAACGGCACCTCCGTCAGCGACGAGGCCAAGGAACTGCTGGAGAAGAACGCGAGTGACTACACCTGGGCCGCCGCCGCCATCGGCGCCCAGAACGCGGCGAGCTACCAGCTCTCCACCGGCGACCCGGTCATGGCGATCGGTGGCTTCAACGGCACCGACCCCTCCCCGACCCTCGCGGAGTTCAAGAAGTACGTGGCGGACGGCAAGATCCACTACTTCATCTCCAGCGGCTCCGGCGGCGGCATGGGCGGCAGCAGCGACGGCACCTCCTCGCAGATCAGCTCTTGGGTCCAGGAGAACTTCGAGTCGGTGACGGTCGACGGCACGACGTTCTACGACCTGACGCAGGCGAAGTAGCCAAGGCTGCGGTGGAGCGGGGCGGTGGCCCGGGGTGAGGAGAAACCCCTGGGCCACCGCCCTTTCCGTACGCCGCCGAGATGTGCGTTGTACGCCGTATAGGAACTGCTCTACGGTGTACAGCATGTCGTCGACCCCCTCCACCCCCTTCACCCCCACCACCCAGGGGCATCCGCAACGCTGGCTGATCCTCGGCGTCATCTGTCTCGCGCAGCTCACTGTGCTGCTCGACAACACCGTGCTGAACGTGGCGATCCCCTCTCTCACGGAGGAGCTGGGGGCCACCACGTCGGACATCCAGTGGATGATCAACGCGTACTCGCTGGTGCAGTCGGGCCTGCTGCTCACCGCGGGCAGCGCGGCCGACCGATACGGCCGCAAGAAGATGCTGATCGCGGGCCTGGTGCTGTTCGGCATCGGCTCGCTGGTGGCCGGACTCGCCCAGTCCACCGGGCAGTTGATCACCGCGCGGGCCGGGATGGGCGTCGGCGGCGCACTGCTGCTCACCACGACCCTCGCCGTCGCCATGCAGATCTTCACGCCCGAGGAACAGCCGAAGGCGATCGGCATCTGGGCCGCGGTCAACGCACTCGGCTTCGCGGCCGGTCCCCTCCTCGGCGGCTTCATGCTCGGCCACTTCTGGTGGGGCGCCATCTTCCTGATCAACCTGCCGGTCGCCGCGCTGGGCGTGGTGGCCGTGATCGCCCTGGTCCCCGAGTCGAAGAACCCACAGGGCGACCGGCCGGACCTGCTGGGCGCGCTGCTGTCGACGATCGGTATGACGGCACTGGTGTACGCGATCATCTCGGGCCCCGAGCACGGCTGGACGTCCGGCCGGGTAGCGGCCACGGCCGCCGTCGCCGTGCTCGTCCTCGGGGCCTTCGCGTACTGGGAGAGCCGTATCCCGTACCCCATGCTCGACCTGCACTTCTTCCGCGACCGGCGGTTCACCGGCGCCGTCGCGGGCGCGGTCCTCATCACCTTCGGCATGGGGGGCGCGCTGTTCCTGCTCACCCAGCATCTGCAGTTCGTGCTCGGATACGACGCGCTGGAGGCGGGGTTGCGGACCGCGCCCCTCGCCCTGGTCGTCGTCGCGCTCAACTTCTCCGGGCTGTCGGCGAAGTGGACGGCGAAGCTCGGGATGCCGGTGTCGATCGCGTTGGGCATGGTGCTGATGTCCGGCGGGCTGGTCTCCATCGCGACGATGGCCTCCGGCGGTTACGCCGGGACACTGCTCGGGCTGGTGCTGATCGGGATGGGCTGCGCGATCGCCAACCCCGCGATGGCGCACGCGATCATGAGCGCGATTCCGCCGGCGAAGGCGGGGGTGGGGGCCGGGATCAACGGCACGCTCGCGGAGTTCGGGACGGGGTTGGGGGTGGCCGTGTTGGGGGCGGTGCTCAACTCGCGGTTCGCGGCGCTGATTTCGGTGGCGGCGGCGTCGTTGCCTGCGGCGTTGGCGGGGGCGGGTACGGCTGCGGAGAGGGCCGAGGTCATGTCCGCGTTCTCGTCCGGGCTGGAGACGAGTTTGTTGGTGGGGGCCGTGGCTGTGCTGCTCGGGGGGTTGGTGGCTGCGGGGCTGCTGCGCAGGGCCGAGAAGGCCGATGCGGAGTTGGTGGCCGCCTCATAGCTCGGGGGTCCTGCAGTCGGGCGGCTGCGGGTTGGGCGTGGCTGGTCGCGCAGTTCCCCGCGCCCCTGAGCCCTGAGAGGCGCGCTGCGCGCGCCCGTGGGAAGGCGGCTGTGCGCGTTGCGAAGGGGGCTGTGCGCGCCCAGGAGCGGCGTGCGCGGCGCGCCTTCGGGGGTGTTGCGCGCCTAGCATCGTCACCGGCGGCGAAATGTGTCTCGGAAGGTGCGTCATGGTGCGGGGAGCCGGTCGGAGTGGTGGGTCCGCGCGGGCCAGTGTCTGGCTGGAGGGGAAGGCACGGGCGGGGCGGGGCGGGCAGCCGTCGGGGCTGGACCGGGAGCGGATCACCGAGACGGCCGTTCGGCTGCTGGACGCGGAAGGGCTGGCCAAGTTCTCGATGCGCAGGCTGGCCGCCGAGCTGAACGTGACGGCGATGTCGGTCTACTGGTACGTGGACACCAAGGACGACCTGCTGGAACTGGCGCTGGACCAGGCGTTCGACGAGGTACGGCTGCCCCCGGCGGACTCCGACGAGGACTGGCGGGACCAACTGCGCACGCTGGCCAAGGAGTACCGGGCGGTCCTGGTCCGCCACCCCTGGCTGTCGCCGCTCGCCGGCACCTTCCTCAACATCGGCCCGCACGCGCTCGACTTCTCGCTCGCCGTGCAGCGCGTGATCCGCCGCACCGGGCTGCCCGCGCGCGGCCAGGCCGGCGCCATCTCGGCGGTCTTCCAGTTCGTGTACGGCTTCGGCACCATCGAGGGCCACTTCGTCCAGCGCTGCGCCACCGCCGGCATGACCCAGGAGGAGTACTTCCGCCACGCCATGAGCGCGGTGTCCGACACCCTCGAACCCCACGAGGTCATCCAGCAGTCCGCGGACCTCATGGAGGCCCGCGGCGGCGACACCGTCGAGGAGATGCGCGAACGGGACTTCGCCTACGCCCTGGAGACCCTCGTCGCCGGCATCGAGGTGATGGCACAGCGGGGCTGAGCCCTCATGCGCCCCAGGCCGTCAGCCCTCCCGCACCAACCGCGCCGGGAAGCCGCCGGTGGCCACCGGTCCCCACTTCACGGGTGTGAGTCGGATGATCGACTTGCCCTGTTTGACCATGGCCGCCCGGGCTCTTCCTGTTCGCTCCCCTCGCGCTGCTTCGCAGGCTTCGGGAAGCTGCGCCGGACTCCGTCCGTCGGGTCGGGTGGGCGGAGTCGGTGGGTCAGTCGGCCAGGTGTGCGGGGAAGCCGCCGGTGGCCACCGGTCCCCACTTCACGGGTGTGAGTCGGATGATCGACTTGCCTTGTTTGACCATGGCCGCCCGGGCCCTTCCTGTTGGCTCCCCTCGCGCTGCTTCGCAGGCTTCGGGAAGCTGCGCCGGACTCCGTCCGTCGGGTCGGGTGGGCAGAGTCGGTGGGTCAGTCGGCCAGGTG
>NZ_JBHVDX010000045.1:47656-52610 GCF_042802555.1 Streptomyces sp. NPDC057474
TGCGGGGAAGCCGCCGGTGGCCACCGGTCCCCACTTCACGGGTGTGATCCGGATGATCGACTTGCCTTGTTTGACCATGGCTGCCCGGTACTCGTCCCAGTCCGGGTGCTCGCCGGAGATGTTCCGGAAGTACTCCACCAAGGGCTCGACCGAGTCCGGTGAGTCGAGGACCTCCGCCGTGCCGTCGATCTGTACCCAAGGGCCGTCCCAGTCGTCGCTCAGCACGACGACGCTCACGCGCTCGTCGCGCTTGGCGTTCCGTGTCTTGGCGCGCTCGGGATACGTGGAGACCACGATCCGGCCCGAGTCGTCGACGCCGCAGGTCAGCGGGGAGGCCTGGGGGCTGCCGTCGCCCCGCCGGGTGAGCAGGAGCGCCCGGTGCCGGGGGCGTACGAAGTCGAGCAGCTCTTCGAGGGAGACCGAGGTGTTGGTCGCGATGTTCCGTGCCATGGCGGTCAGAGTAGGCCCTCACCCGGCCCGTGAGCCTGACCCTGCCATGCGTACCCACGGGCCTACGCCTACCCCGCGCCTACGGCAGCGTCCCGCCCTGCACAGCCTGCACGTCGAGCTCGACCTTCAGCGTCGTACCGATCGCCGCGATCCCCGCCTGGACCACCTGGTTGTAGTTCATGGCGAAGTCCTCGCGGCGGAGTTCGGTGGTGGCCCGGAAGGCGGCTCGTGTGCCGCCCCAGGGGTCCGCGCCGGTGCCCAGGTACGCCAGGTCCAGGTCGACCGGTCGTACGACCCCGTGCATGCCCAGCTCGCCATGGACGGTCCAGCGGTCCGGGCCGGCGGGGGACAGGCCCGTCGAGACGTAGGTGATCTCGGGGTGCCGTTCGACGTCCAGGAAGTCCGGGGACCGCAGATGCTGGTCCCGCATCGCGTTGCCCGTGTCGATCGAGGCGGCCCGGATCACCGCCTCCACCCGGGACTTGGTCCCCTCGTCCGGGGCCGGCGCGATCTCGATCGAGCCCGAGAAGTCGGTGAAGCGGCCGTGGACGCTGGAGATGCCGAGGTGCTGGGCCATGGCGGCGACGGAGGAGTGGGCGGGGTCGACGGTCCAGGGGCCGGGCGGGGGCAGTTCCGTGCCGCCGAGCCGGGAGAGGGTGACCATGCCGACCTCCGCCCGCCCGCCTGCCGTCACCAGGGCGCCGGCGGCGAACGGCGCGTAACCGACCGCCGTGACGATCACGGTGTACGCGCCGGGCGCGAGTGCCGTGGGGTCGTGCACGCCCCCTTCGGCGTCCGCCTCGGCCCGCAGCATCTGCGCGCCGGCAAGGTCGGTCACCGTGACGACCGCGTGTGACACGGCCCATCCGTCCCGGGTGCGGATCCTCGCGGTCAGTCCCATGTCCGTCCAACTCCTCAGCATGCGAACCGGCCGGTGGAGCGGGGGTGGAGCGGGGGGTGGCTCCACCGGCCGGTGGTCCGACTACTCGCCGGGGTGGGCGAGTTCGATGTCGTGGTCGTCGACGCCGGGTCCGGCGACCGTCAGGGCCGTGGCCACGGGCGGGTAGCCGGTCGCGACGACCGTGTACTCGCCGCCGTCCAGGTCGATGAAGGCGTACGCCCCGTCCGCGCCGGTGGTGGCCGTGCCGACCACGTTGCCCGCCGCGTCGACGAGGGTCACGCGGGCATCGGCCAGAGCCCCGCCCGGCGCCCGTACGACCCCCTGGAGCCGGGCCCCGGCCTCCAGGTCGATCTCGATCCGGGTGACCCCGGTGCCGCCGACCTCGACGGGCAGAGCGCGCGGGCGGAACCCGGCGGCGTTCACCGCGACGGTGACCCCGCCCGGCACCAGCTCGCCGAAGCCGAACTCGCCCTGCTCACCGGTGACCCCGCTGGCCAGCACGGCACCGCGCACATCGGTCACCACGACCATGGCGTCCTTCACGGCCTGCCCGGCCCCGGCGGCCCGCACCACACCGTCCAGCCCGCTCGTCCCGCTCAGCAGGATGTCGTACGCGACCGGCTCACCGCCCACGACCACCGTGGACGCCTGCGGCTGGAACCCGTCGGCGGCCGCGATCAGGACGTACGACCCGGCGGCGGGCGCGTCCACCGCGTAGACCCCGTCGGCTCCCGCGACCGAACGGCCGAGCTGCCGCCCGCCGAGCGAGATGAGGGTGACGGCGGCCCGCGGCACGGGCGCGCTCTCGGCCCCGCGGACGTGACCCCGTACGGGAATCCCGCCGCCGTTGCCCGATACCGGAGCGGAGGCCGGCGTCGCTGCCGCGACCGGAGCCGTGGCCTGGTCGGACGCCACAGCGACCGAAGCCGTGGCCATGGCGACCGCAGGCGACGCGTCCGGCACGTCCGCCTCCCCGTCGGTGCCCGTCGCCTTGCCCTGCGCCGCCTGGGCGAGCGCTCCGGTGGTCTTCAACGGGACCTCCTTGATGAAGAAGGAGAAGACGAGCGCGAGGGCGGCGAAGGGGGCGGCGTAGAGGAAGACGTCACCGATTCCGTGGCCGTAGGCGCTCTCGATGACCGTGCGGATCGGCGTGGGCAGGGAGTCCAGGTCGGGGATCTCGCCGTGGCCCGTCGAGGAGCCGGACACACCGAGCTTGGCGAGGCCCTCCTCGGCGTAGTGCGAGATCCGGTGGCTCAGGACCGCGCCCAGCGCGGAGACGCCGATCGCGCCGCCGAGAGAGCGGAAGAAGGTGACGACCGAGCTGGCGGCCCCGAGGTCGCTCGGGGCGACCTGGTTCTGGGTGCACAGCACCAGGTTCTGCATCATCATGCCGACGCCGAGCCCGAGCAGCGCCATGAAGATCGCCACATGCCAGTACGCGGTGTCGTACCGGAGGGTGCCCAGCAGTCCGAGACCCGAGGTCACCAGCACACCGCCGGCGAGCAGCCAGGCCTTCCAGCGACCGGTGCGGGTGATGACCTGACCGGAGACGGTCGACGAGACGAACAGGCCGGCGATCATCGGGATGGTCAGCACGCCGGACATGGTCGGCGACTTGTCGCGGGCCAGCTGGAAGTACTGGCTGAAGAAGATGGTGCCCGCGAACATCGCGACACCCACGAAGAGCGAGGCCAGCGAGGCCAGCGCGATCGTCCGGTTGCGGAACAGCCGCAGCGGCATGATCGGCTCGCTCGCCCTGGACTCGGCCAGCAGGAAGACCGCGAGCAGCGCGACCGTGCCGCCGACCATCGCGTACGTCTGCCACGACACCCAGTCGTACTTGTCACCGGCGAAGGTCACCCAGACCAGCAGCAGGCAGACCGCGGCGGTGATGAGGAACGCGCCCGCCCAGTCGACCTTGACCTTGCGCCGGACGACCGGCAGGTGCAGGGTCCGCTGGAGGACGATCAGGGCGATGACCGCGAAGGGCACGCCGACGTAGAAGCACCAGCGCCAGCCCAGCCAGTCGGTGTCGGTGATGACACCGCCGACCAGCGGGCCGCCGACCATGGCGGTCGCGAAGGTGGCGCCGAGGTAGCCGTTGTACCGACCGCGTTCACGCGGGGAGATCATCGCGGCGAGGATGATCTGGGCCAGCGAGGAGAGCCCGCCCATGCCGATGCCCTGGACCGCGCGGAACCCGATGAGTGTCCCGGCGTTCTGGGACAGTCCGGCGGCGGCCGATCCGAGCACGAAGATCACGAGGGCCAGCTGGATCAGCAGCTTCTTGGAGAACAGGTCGGCGAGCTTGCCCCACAGCGGGGTGGACGCGGTCATCGCAAGGAGCGACGCCGTCACGACCCACGTATACGCGCTCTGCCCGCCGCCCAGGTCCTTGATGATGTCCGGCAGCGCGTTCGACACGATCGTCGACGACAGGATCGCCACGAACATGCCGAGCAGCAGCCCGGTCAGGGCTTCCATGATCTGCCGGTGCGTCATCGGGGCGTGGTCGCCACCGCTGTGGGGGGCATCCTTGGCGGCGCCTCCTCCGTGCTTGGCGTGAGCCCGCACACCGGCTGGTGTGGTCGTTGCCATGGGGCTTCCTTTTCCTGTGTGCTCTTTGCGGGTGTACGGGTTGCTGGTTCGATGCCTGCTAAGCGGGTGTACGGGCCGGCGCGGTGGCGTCGAAGCTCTCGCGCAGCCGGCCCAGGAGCCGGGCGAGCTGTCCGACCTCGTCGTCGGACCAGTCGCTCAGCCGGTCGGCCAGCAGCCGGCTGGTGCGCCGGTCCAGCTCGGCGACCACGGCCCGGCCCTCGGGGGTCAGGCGCAGGATGCGTGAGCGTTTGTCCACCGGGTCGGGGAGCCGTTCGATCCAGCCCCGCTCGGCGACGTGCGCGACATGACGGCTGGTCACCGACATGTCCACCGAGAGCAGTTCGGCGAGTCTGCTCATCCGCATCTCGCCGTGCCGGCCGAGCAGGGTCAGGACTCCCGCCGATCCGCCGGGGCAGTCATGCGGCAGCATCCTGGCGAGCTCCCGCTTCACGGCCCCGATGGCGCTGAGCTGACGGACCAGCTCCTCGTAGTGCGCTTGCCCGGCCATGGAGCCCCTCCCGCATTTGTTGCTTAGGGCAACCATAAGAGTGGATGGTTGCTGCAGGCAAATGAAATCGGGCTTCTGTGGCTCAAGTCTTGGCAAAGGAGAACGTTCGGACGGTCGCGGGCGGACCACCCCGCTTGGGCGCGTCCTCCCTGATTCGCTAAGGTCTCGGGCCATGGCTGACAACCAGGGCCCCCAGGGCAACTACGACCCCGCGGGCAACACCCAGATGTTCCGCGCCTTCGTCGACGAGACGCCTTCCGGTGCCGGGGGCCGACGGGCCGCGGCCGCCGCCGGGTCCTCCGGGCCGCGGATCGGTGTGATCGTCGGTGTGATCGCGGCGGTGGCTGTTGTGGCCGCCGTGGTGTGGCTCGCGCTGGCGTGAGTGCGCGGCCCGGCGGTCGAGTACCCACTCGTCTGCCGGGCTCTCGTGATCTTGTGATCTTGCGGCTGCGGGTGCGTTCGTGGCCGGCCGCGCAGGTCCCCGCGCACCTGAAGAC
>NZ_JBHVDX010000046.1:0-52348 GCF_042802555.1 Streptomyces sp. NPDC057474
CTACCTCACCCCGCTGGAGATCAGACAGCGACACGAACAAGGACACGCCCTCACGGCGTAAGCATCGAGTGTCCAGCATCACGGGGAAACTTCAATTCCGACATATCCCACGCGTTGCGCGCCTCGTCCAGGTCGGCCATCGAGGGGTACTGCTTGACGAACAGCCGCAGCCCGTCGTCCGTCAGGACTCGCCGGTTGATGGTGTCCGTGCCCATGTGTACTGGTTCGACGATGTCGGCGACCAGCCCGTACCGGTCTTCCAGCACGTCAGCGGTCAACGTCTCGCCCTAGCCTGCTTCGTCCATACAGATCACCGGCCTTCGCGTGCGGACGGACGGCATGCCGTGAGGAGGGTGAAGTCGTTGTCCTCCGTGAGCACTCCCCTGTCGACGAACGGGGTGAGGTGGCGACGGTCGGTTCGGAGGCATAGCACCGAACGCCGAACAGGTGCGGAGCCGCAGCGGTTCCAGCGAAGACGTTCACGTACGCCACCCGCCCCACACCCTCTTGCGGATCTCCAGGCGCAGGTTCTCCAGCATGATGTGCGCCTCGTCGACCAGGCCGCCGTCGCGGCGCTTGATCCCCCAGTTCAGCGAGTCCAGAGCATCCAGTGCCCCGTAGGCCCGGCACGCGACGAGTTCCTCCGTGGTGAGGGGCCGGCCGTATCCGTGGTGGAAGGCGGCGCTGAGGTCGGGGCGGTGGTGCAGGATCCGGTAGCGCAGTCGGCTCAGGTCCCGGTAGGCGGCGGGCCGAAGCTCGGCCCTTTCGAAGTCGATGACCCGCAGACGCTGCTCGGTCTCGTCCCACATCCAGTTCTTGGGCATGTAGTCGCCGTGTTGGGATACCTGGGGCAGGCTCGGAGGAACTTCCTCGGCGAGCGTGCGCACAATCGCGAGGTCGTACTCCGGCACGTACGCCGCCGTACGGTCCAACAGTTGGGCGACCGCCTCGTCCCACGCCTCCTCCGTCGCTACCGGCGTCGGCTCGTCGGCTGCCGCGGTGTGGAACCGGGCGAGCAGTTCGCCCGCCTGCTCGTAGGCCGCCCGTTCCTGCTCGGCCGGCAGGCGCAGCGTGTCGAGACCGCCTCCGGGCACGGCGGTGATCAGGACGGTGCGCGTCTGCGTATCCGCGGCGACCAGTTCGGGTGCACGGCCGGCGCCCATGGCCACGGTCCACTTCTGGTACGCGGTCACCTCGCGGTGGTGGAGCTTCGCGCCCGCGTGGAGCTTCCCGAACCACCTCTCGCCGTCAGGCCCGTTGACCTCCCAGACGGAAGGCCGGATGTCGCCGGGCCTGGGGTGCTCGGCGACCACCGTGTACGTGTCGGTCACCGACTCCACCAGGTGGTGGAGTGCGCTGGGCATGTCGGTCACGGTGCGCCCTTCCGCTCGCCGAGCCCTCCGACCACGCCACGATGGGTGACGTGTCGGATGCACTCAGTGTCCTGTTGTGGGTGGGTAGCTTGCCAGTGGGCACTGACATTGCGGCCTGAGCTGGTCATCTGGGGGTGGGAACGCAGAGGACGGTCCCGGAGGCCATCTCGGTCAGGGACTCGTCGAGCACCTCACAGCTCCAGCCGAGCGTCACGAGGTGCGGGTCGTTCTCGGCCTTGACGCGCTCCCGCAGGGCCCTGACCCGCGCCAGCGCGCTGTCACGGCTGATGCGGGCCCGGTCCGCGAACTCCTGTGACGTCGCACCGGTCGCGACCATCCGCCAGGTCTCGATCTCCGTTTCCGAGAAGGCCTCCGGGGAGGTGGCCGTCTCGGGACGCTGGAGTTGCCCGGTGACGATGCAGGCGTGGACGACGGCGGCCCGGCCTCTCACGCCGAGCTTCTGTCCGCAGTGCTTCAGCTGCACGTTGATCGTGCCGACGGTGATGGACAGCTCGGAGGCGATCGCGTGGGTGTTCTCGCCCTCCGCGACCTTCTGGGCGATCCGAAGCTGTGCGGGTGTCAGCGGAAGCGTCGCGGGCGGGCGGGTCGGGCGGGCGCTCACGGTTGTGCGTCCTTTCGGTGAGGCGGGCTTGTCAGGCGCGGGCCAGCCATCGCTGCCGCTCGGTGTCGGTGACGAGGCACTCGTCGTGGGCGAGTTCCAGGCGGGCGAGATGGGCATAGTGCTCGACCACCCCGGCGCCGAAGGCTTCCTGCGCGAAGACGCTGTTCTGGAAGGCGGTCAGAGCCGGTCCGAGGGTGGGTGGCACGGGGATTCCGCCTGCGCGGTAGGCGTTGCCGGTCGCTTCGGGACCAAGGGTGAGCTTCTGCTCGAGACCGTGGTCGATGGCCGCCAGTACCGCCGACAGCGCCAGGTACGGGTTGGCGTCCGCGCCCGGCACACGGATCTCCAGGTGCAGCCCTTCACCGCGGCCGACGACGCGGACCGCGCAGGTGCGGTTGTCGCGGCCCCAGGTGAACGTGGTGGGCGCGAACGAGCCGGTCGTGAACCGCTTGTAGGAGTTGACGTTGGGCGCGTAGAACGGTCCCAACTCGGGCAGGCCGGCGAGCAGACCCGCGATGGCGTGCTGACCGGTCTGGGACAGTCCGTACTCGCTGCCGGGCTCGTTGAGTTGGCTGATGGCCTTCGACCACAGCGACACGTGCAGGTGCAGGCCGTTGGCCCGGTCGGTTTCCGGGGCCGCCATGAACGTGGGTGCCAGACCGGCGCGTAGACCCAGGGTGCGCACGGCGTGCTTGAAGAGTGGGTGCCGGTCGCAGGCGGTGAGCGCGCCCCCGTACGGGAAGGTCACCTCGACCTGGCCGGGACCGGCCTCGGTCTTGATCGCTTCCACGGGCATCCCGGCGCCGGCGAGCGCCCGCTGAAGACGGCGCAGGAACCGGTCGGATACGGGGTCGTGGTCGAGGGCGTAGTCCAGGTTCTCCGTCGTCAACGGCCGCAGGCCCTGATAGTTGGCCTGTTCCGCGTCCTCGTACGTGCCCCTGTAGAGGACAAACTCGGTCTCGATCCCCGCCTTGGGGTGCAGACCGTGCCGCGACAGCCGGGTCAGCTGCTGGTGGAGGATCTGGCGGGGTGCGATGTCGATCGGCGTTCCGTCGTGGTGGACGGCATCGCCGAGTACGACAACGGTGCGTGGCAGCCACGGCACGATGCTCAGGGTCGACAGGTCCGGTTGCACGGACAGGTCCTGGTAGCCGGTCTCCCACGAGGTCAGGGCGAAGCCGTCCGCCGGGCTCATGTCGATGTCGGTGGCCAGGACGTAGGCGCACATCTCGGCGCCGTGATGCGCGACGCGCTTGAGAAAGTGGTCCGCGTCGTAACGCTTCCCCTTCAGCCTCCCCTGCAGATCGGGGACGGCGAGCAGCACCGTGTCGATGGCACCCGCCTTGACGAGGTTCCGCAGGTCGGACAGGGAGAAGGCCTTCTCGGAGCGCCCGCCGTGCTCGGGGACGGACGCGGCAGCCAGGCGTGCCACGGTGCCGTTGCCGCTCGTGGTTCTCGTCATCAGACGACCTCGTTTTCGTACGTGGCCGCCGAGCGGTCGAAGTTCTGGGCCGGCACTTCGTACAAGCTGCCCTGCTTCCGCCACCACGCCCAGGCCAGCGCGAGGACGACGAGCAGAGCGATCGGCGCGTAGTTGAAGGTCTCCACGGACACCAGGCCGCCGCCGGCGGGGCGCGTCTGCGGCAGACAGAACAGCACCGTCACGAACACCACCCAGACAACGGCGATCGTGCCGACGGCCACGCCCCAGTTGCCGAGGTTCCAGGGGCCTGGCCGGAAGCGGTCCCGGTTCTTGATGCGCAGGTAGATCGGGATCGCGTACGCCGGGGTGATGCCGACCACGTTGATACTGGTGATCGCCGCGTACGCGACCGGGCTGTACAGGCTCGGCAGGGCCAGCACGGCGGCGCACACGACCGCCAGCAGTACGGCCATGCGCGGAGTGCCGGTACGGCGGTCGACCTGCCGCCACAGGTGCGAGCCAGGCAACGCCCCGTCACGCGAGAACGCGAACACCATCCGGCTTGCCGCGGCGGTCTCGGCATTGCCACAGCACAACTGCGCGATGATCACGACCAGGAGCAGTGCCTTCGCCCCCGCCACGCCCAGGGCATCCAGGAAGATCTGCGCCGGCGGCACCCCCGTCGCCGTGCCCACAGTGCCCGCGTAGTCCTGGATCGCGAACGTGAGCCCGGCCAGCAGGACGAACCCGGCCAGCCACGACCAGCCGATCGCGTGGATGATCCCTCGGGATGCGGACACCTGCGCGTCGGTCGTCTCCTCCGACAGGTGCGCGGAGGCGTCGTAACCGCAGAACGTGTACTGGGCCAGCAGCAGACCGAGCACCGCCGCGTAGAGAGGGCTCCAGCCGGTGTTGTTGACGAACTCACCGAACACGAAGTCCGAGGACTGGTGGTGGGAGGGGACAATCGCCAGAGCGCCGACGATCACCGTGACGCCGCCGAGGTGCCACCAGACGCTGATGCTGTTGAGGATGCTGACCAGCCGGACCCCGAACAGGTTCAGGGCCAGGTGCAGGGCGAGGATGCACAGGAAGATCACCATGATCTTGCCCGGCGTCGGCACGAATCCCCACTGCAGGTTGAATAGGGCGCCCGCGAACAGCGCGGCCCCGTAGTCGATGCCGGCGATCGCGCCGAGCAGGCCCAGCAGGTTCAGCCAGCCCGTGTACCAGCCCCACTTCCGCCCGCCGAGCTGCTCTGCCTGGTAGTACAGGGCCCCGGAGGTCGGATAAGCGGAGGTCACTTCGGCGAGGGCGGCGCCGATGAACATCACCATGGCCCCGACGATGAGCCAGCCCCACAGCATCACCGCCGGGCCGCCGGTGTTCAAGCCGAAGCCGTACAAGGTCATACAGCCGGACAGAACACTGATCACGCTGAACGAGATCGCGAAATTCCCGAACGGCCCCATGCGCCGGGTCAGCACGGGCTCGTAGCCCAGCTCCCGCAAGTACGCGTCATCGGATATCCGGGACGTCGCACGGCGGTTCGGACTCAAGCGAGACACGGGTCAGCCTCCAAACTCAGAGAATCAAATAGACAGGTTCATGCCAAATCGGACTTGATGGGCGGCGGATGCCGGTCACGGGTGCGGTCCGGCGCGCGATCTACGGGTACGGGCGTAAGAGAGGGACTCGGCGCGCGCTCGAAGGAGCAGTGCCTCACCCGGGTCTGGCCCTGCGGTCCCTTCATGCACCGACGCCCACGGCTCGCGGGCCGCGTACGGGCCCATCGCCTCGAACACCTCAGCGGCTTCCAGATACTGGTGGCCAGCCCACAACGCGTAGGCAAGAAGGCTCAGGTCAGCCACTGAGCGCTGCTCGCCGTGCGTCTTGTGGAACCAGCCGTGGAAGGCGGTGAGCGTGTAGTCGAGCGTCGACTCCTGCGCCCACTGCCGCCGCCACAACGGGTCGGCGCGCGATCGCCGTCGCTGCTCGACCTGCGCATACGCGGGCAGAAGCAGCAGGGACGATCCGACAGGCCGCTGCGAGGCTACGAACCGACCGAAGTCGAAGACCGCGGCCAGGGAAGCCCCCGGCGGGCCATCCAGGGAGAGCATGAACTGCAGCACCCGGTGGTAGGCCTCCCGGTTGTACGGATCACGCCGGTTGACCTCGTACAACAGGCCCCATGGACCACTGGGCAGCATCGGCTCGCCGGGGTTCACGCGGTGTTCCTGGCGCAGCTGCCGCGTGTCGATCTGCGCAAGAGCCAGGAGACATACCCACGGCACGGGATCATGCGGCGCGCGACGAGCCGCCAGCAGCGCATCACGGCGAGCCCTGAACTCGAACTCCAGCGTCTGTGGATGCCGTTGTTTGTGCGCGCGCAACGCCCGCTCGACAGCCACGCGGGCACCCATCACCTGCGCGTCATAGCTGCCAGGCTCTTCGCCGAGCCACACGCCCACCACATCCGACCGGGCGGCCGCCACCGCCAGCAGCTGGGTGCGTGACGTTCGCAGCGCCCAATGCGTGGCCGTAGCCAGCAACAGTTGCCGTGCCGTTCTCCAACGGCCCGCCTGCAACTCGATCAGGGCCACGCCCAAGTCGTCGTCGTGGCCGGCGGGGTGATACACGAGGCGCATCAGAGTCCCTCGCCATGGACGGGGCGGTGGCGGAGCGCGAGATCGAGGCTGCTCGTCCGATGGCTTCGAACTGTGCGAGGTGGCGTCGTGCTCTCTGGGTTGAACGTCAATGTCATCGGGGGCCTCAGGCGAGTTGGGGGGTGGGCCGCGAAGTGGGTGGGGGTGCCCGCCGCTGGAGACACGGCTGCTCGGGCGCCAAGCCGGCTGGCCTAGAAGCGAATCTGGCCGATCGCGTTCGTGATGCTGGTCATGAACCGGTTGATGCTCGGGGCCATCGAAGTGCTCGACAGGAAGAACCCGAAGAGCGCGCAGACGATCGCGGGCCCAGGTTTCACGGACTTGCTGCGGATCAGAACAACCACGACGATGCCGAGCAACAGCACGAACGAGATGCTCAGAGCCATCAGGAGGCCGATTCCTCCGAGGCCCCTTGCCGCTCCCTGCGAGCCTGGCTCAGCGCACGGCGAAGAACCTCGGGCTGGGTCAGCGATCGTGGGCCTCTGGGGAGGACATGCCAGTGCATCCCCGGAGGGGTCGTGTTCTCAGCGGACGGCACGACTACGTGGCACTTCTGTCCCAGGGCAACGGTCCCCTGCTCTTCCCAGCGAGCCGCAGTACCCACGGGAACCAGGAAGTACAGCCGGGGCTCCGGACCCTCGTGGTCCAGGATCACCGGGCCGACCGGCTCGTCGCCCTCGTGGAGGATCTCGATCGCGCGTCGGCCCACGGCCTCCACGGCGCGTACGGCATCCCACCACTCGCCCGCCGAGCACAGTTCCGGCTCCTCACCGATGGGCATCCAGCGCGGCGGGATCGCGCGAGCTGCGGGATTGTCGTCGGACATGGAAAAGGCCTCCTCACCACTGCGTGTGAGGAGACCATTCCATTCAGCAAGCTACTGTGCGCGGACAGACTGTCCGTGGGGTCCGCCCGCCAAAGCCCTTGACACAAGCTCAGGTTGTGCTAATACCTGTCCAACTACCGAATGCAGAAAGCTCGTTGGACGGGTGCGCGTCCATCCTGAGCAGCGCCGCAGCGGTCTCGCGAACGGACGGATGGAACCGTGTGTGGTTGGGCGCGACCTTCCGTGCTCGCTTGAGATCCGCGAAAGCACCAGCCCGGTCACCCCCAGCGAGCTTCGCGGAGGCCACGTCGATGAAGTGGTGGCTCGACCGCTCGCCGACGGTCGTGGCGGGCGGCGCCCACTCGCCTCCGGAAACCGGAGACCATTCGGTGAGACGGGCGAGAGCCTGCTCGGTGTCACCCATGTCGATCATCGCGTGCACCTCATGGATGCGGATGTTCGTCGGGCCGAACGACATCTCGTAAGCCAGGGAGTCGCGGTTGCCTGCCATGCCCGCGACCTGCTCCGCCTCCCTCAGGTACGCGTCGGCGCGATCGGAGTTGTTCTCACGGGCTTCGAGAACGGCCAGCTTCAGCAGCAGCGCACCGTCGACGGCAAGCGCATCCTGCGTGAAGGAGCGTTCCGGCTGGAACCGCTCCAGCTCGGTCCGCAGCGCGAGGAGCTTGCGACGTGCCGGCGAGTACGCGCCTTGGCGGAGCATCGCTCCCGCGACGAGGTAACCGGCCGTGAACTGCATCAGGGGGTCGCCGGAGCGGTCGGCCGCCCAACGAACGCGCTCCAGCGCCGTGTTCGACAGGTCGTGGTGGCCCATCTTGTGAGCCAAGGAGTTCACGGCACGATAGGCGCGCGCCAAGTGCCAGAACGCCTTGCTCTGGTCGCCGTTGCCGCCCCCGAGGGCTACGTGCGTCAACTCGGTGATGATCGGCGGCAGCAGGGGGCCCATCGGGGCGTAGCGGGCGTCGCGGCGCAGGGCCGCCACCTGGTCGACTTCCGAGGCGAGCACGGGAAGCGCGCGGGGCGCGACCTCCAGGTCGTCGGGGCTGTCGTAGCAGAGCAGGAGACGGCGCAGCTCAGGGATGACGGCGTGGACGCCGTCTTCGGCTTCCGGCTCACCGTAGTAGGGCTGGCCGGTCAGGACCTCGGGGCCGAAGCGCAGCGCCTTCGCGAGTGCCGGCGTCAGCGACGGTGAAGCCTTCCGCGCACCGGACTCCAGCTTCTGCACATAGCTCGGGGAGACTGCGACCTTCTGTGCCAGTTGAGCGGCAGACAGCTTCCGTGTCCTGCGTGCCGTACGGAGACGATCTCCCAGCGTCAGGTTTTCACTCATCGGTGGATCTGTCCCTTCGCGATGAAGCACTCGGATCAGAGTACGGAAAATGCCCTAACCCGCACCCCTAGTCACCAAGTGTTAACAGAGCAGGCAGCGGCGCGACCATGAAGTGAAGCCCCGTAGCTCCGTGTTCGAGGCCCTCAGTGCGGTTCCAGACAATGGACCAAAAGGGGGCGATAGGCAAAAAGTAGGCCACACAGTGAGAGTCGTCGCGGCTCAACCGTCAAGAGCTGGCGAACAATTACTTACGGACAGATTGTCCGCGCCCCTCTTCTCCTACTGCGATCAACGAGTCGTAGCCGTCACAGAGGGTGACTGGGTACTTCGCGCGACGGAACCACTTGAGCGTGCTGCCTCATTCTCTCGTGAAGTGCTGGCGCCGGTGCTATCTCATGCGAGAAAGGAGGCGGGAGTGGCTGAGACTGGGCGACCGTACGCTACGCCTCTCCCCCGCATCCGACACCGAACTGAGCGGGACCTCGGCTAAAGCGTGTTGCAGAAGGCCGCTGGTAGGCAGCCTGAGCTGGCCTGTTGGGGTGTCTGGTCACGCTTTAGGCGAAGTTGAGGGCCTGCAAAGCAGTCTGAGTCACGCCAACGAGAAGCTTGCACAACTCGACGTGCAAATTTCCCGGAAGCAGGTGTCCGTCGACCTGGGAATTCCCGCCTTCCGGGAGATCGTTGCTCTCGCCACTGCGGTGGCCGCACCGCCGGAGCCTTCGTGACCTGGACGGTTGTCACCTCCGGCGATGCGCAGTGGGCGCTGGCACAGAACGCACCGCATCGGACGAGGTTCATCCACACGGAGGGCCCACCACCCCGCCCCGGGCCACGCTCTACGGGCGGCGGGCCAGCAGGTGAGTGTCGAGGAAGCCCCGCTCGGTCGCTGGGTCGTGGAGCAGCCGAGCCACCGTGATGAGTCCGGCACCGGCCAGCAACTCGGCAAACTGCTCCGCCGGCCAGCTATAGGCGGGTGCCACCTTGTGGTCGAAGCGGACCGGCTCAGGCCCTTCGGTTCCGAAGAAGGACACCAGGAGCAGGCCCCCTGGTGCCAGGACACGCATCTGCTCAGCGAGCAGTGCGGGCAGTTCTTCAGGTGGGGTATGGATCATCGAGTAGTGGGCCAGCACTCCGCCGAGTGCGCCGTCCTCGACCGGCAGGGCCTCCATTCGCGCTTCGTCGAACCGCAGCGCCGGCTGGGCCCGCCGAGCATGGTCGACCATGGCCGGGGAGAGGTCGATCCCGAAGGCGTCCAACCCCAGGTCGTGCAGCATGGCCGTCAGATGACCGGGTCCGCACCCGACGTCGGCTACCCGCAGGTTTCCCGTATCACGCACGAGCTCGGCGAAGGTGCCGATCATGTTCCGTGCGAACGGCCGCGTCTCCAACCGACTGGTGAACATCGACGCATAGAGCTCGACGACCCCGTCGTAGGCCGCCCTGGTCTCGTCCTGGTGTTTTAACACGGGCAGGAAACTAACACCCGCGCCGTTCGCAGCCGTTCTCCGGCCCCATACCGGCCCTTCCTCTCGGGACTGCTCGTCCCGTCACCCGTTTACGGGGCACCCCTTAGCGTGCGCTGGCCGCCGCCCAGAATCACGACCGTCACCCGCCGAAAGGGCGCGACCACCCCAGCGGTTATTGAGCCCCTGCATGGTTGGCGGTGACGCGTCGAGGATCGCGGTTTGCCCTCGGGTTCACGTGCAAGCGACTGCATCGGAGAGTTCGGGTGCTCGCCCTCGTAGATGCGGCCCGCCGTCTGCGGGCCTACCGGCCGCCAGCCACGCCGTGGTGAACAGATGTCTCAAATTGCCTTGATTAGCGCGTGTGTTCGATGAGACTGTGGCGTTCTCAGGGCGGCCTGAGCCCCCTGGGACTGTCGTCATCCTTTGCTGCGCACCAGATGAGCCTCCGTGCCGACTGTTCCGCGGGGCGTGGTGGTGTGCAGCCTCATCAGGCAAACGGGGACTATGAAAGTGACGTTTCGTCGGACCTTTTCCATCACTGCGGCGATTGGTGTTCTGGCAGCTGCTTCTGTTCTGCCGGTGGCGTCACCGGCCGCGGCCACACCGCCAAGCAGAGAAATGCACACAAGTGTCCTGCCGGTGGGGACGCGGCTTCCCTCACTGTCCGATCTGCAGCGGGCGGGAGGTAAAGACCTGCTCCTCAAGGGACGTGAAGCCTTCTCTGGTTCCGAGCACGCGCCGGAGGTTGTCGGTCCGGCGGCCACGTACGGCCGCGTCAGCAACCAGCGCTCTGCGGTAGCGGATCCGCCGGTGACCTATCCCGAGCCCGCCCGCACGATGACGCCGCAGGAGTGCATCAAGGGTTTGGGCACGGACAAGAAGTTCTTCTTCAAGTCGCGTTTCGCTTCCTGCTCCGGTGCGGTGTTCTTCACTGTGTGGTCGCAGAACGGCCGGCCCATGGGTGAGACTCAGTTCGTCTACCTGTCGGTCGGGACGATAGCGAAGGACAGCCGCGACGTACGTATCACGCAGTACTTCACCAAGATGCAGAAAACTGGTGCGGTACCCACGTCGGCCATGATGATCAAGCCATCGGTGAAAATACCCAAGGTGTGGCCGAAGACCGCGAAGGTCACCCAGACCGGCGCGGTGCCTGGGGCGCGGAGCTTCGATGTCATCGCCGCTCAACAGCCTGCAGGATTCACTCGCGTCCTGAAGGCTGCCGCAGGACAGGGGTCCAAGCCTGCTGACTCTGTCGCCTCTGTCTTCGAAGCGTCGACTGTGATCACTCCGCCTCCCGGCTACACAGCCGCAGGGGAGCTGAGCGGGACGCTGTTCTTCCTGCCGCCGCGGTGGGACAAGGCTTCGTATCTCCCCAAGAAAGCCCAAGGCGGAGCAGTTTTCACCTATCTCGTCCCGCTGGTCTACAGCACCAAGGCAGGCTCTCCGGAGAGAGCCGTCGCCAACCACATAAAGACCGCGTTCACCAAACCGGGCAGTACCAAGCCGGTCAACGCCAGTAAGAAGGTGCCCGGGTCGAGCGCGCAGTCGCCTCTGCGCAGGCTTTACCACGACAACGCACGACGCAAGAAGAACCGGTCGACCGCGGTGAGCGCGTGCAAGAAGGTGTTCGGCAAGGACTACGCCAAGGGCGAGAAGGAGTGCGACGAGTACCCCTTCGCGACCACCTATGAGGGCTGCGCTCAGAACACGTACGAGCCTTCCGCCCCGAAGAACAACTTCTCCGTCTTGCCGCTGGCGAAGAAGGACAACGGTAACGCCGGCAGTCTTCTCGGGCAGTTCATGACGCTCAACCGCATACTCGACGGCGACGACGACGGCTTCTACGTAACCATCAAATAGCGGAGCAAGTGCCAGGCAGGGCCCTGGGGGCGTACGCCCTCAGGGCCGGTTCTCATGCCTGCTGGGGCCAGAACTGCACGAGGTAGCGCTCGACGCCCTCGGCAATCCCTTCCTCCTCGATGACGCGAGCCACCTCGTCCCGGCCAGAGCTGTAGACCCGCACGTGCCAGTCCCGGTCGGGAGCCCCCAGTTCGATCACGTCCTCAATCGGGCCATACGCCACCGCCCATACCTGCAGAGTGCCCGTCGCGGACCGCACAGTTGTATCGGCCCGCTGCTCCCATGCGCGGCTCGTGTCAACGGGCGGTTCGCCGTCCCAGACCTGAGCGGTCATCGTCGGCGTGTGAGTATGACCAGCACTCTCGATATCGACCCGCCCAGGGTGAGCGGTCAAGAACACGCCCTCGTCCATGACACGGCCACCCGGATACGCAACCTGGGCAGACTCCTCATCCTGTAGGCACATCCCGTAGAAATCCACCTCGGGTTCGAGTTCCTGCTCCCTCACCATCCGGGGCTCAGGCATAGCACTCCTACTCCTCAACAATCGGGCACTCACATCAGGAAAGCTTCCAAAGACATGGTCCGACTTATCCACCGATTCCGAAGGGCAGCACTTTTTGATCACGACTCAGTGACCGCCGTATGGCGTTGACCAGCTTTACCTGCGCCTCGGCAGGTGCCTGTCTGGCCTGCTCGAAGCCCTCCGGACTCAACGGGTCATTCAACGGGTCGCGCCCTCGTGCCACTTGATCCAGAAACGCGTTGATTGCGCGGCCGAAGTCGTCGATCTCCGTCGCGACTTCTGCGGGAGCGATCAGACTCACGCGCATCAAGGCCGCGTTCCACTCGCCCCAGTCGTAGTCCCAGCCACGCCGGTCACCGTGCGCTCGCCTGAGTTCCATCGTGAACTTGGCGTAGTGGCTGAACAGCTCCTGATAGGCGACAAGTTGCTGGTCACGCAGCCACTGGCGATCTTGGGCGCGGCGCGTGACCATACCGCCGACCAGAACACCCACCGTGGCGGAAACGGCCCCCGCGGCCGTAGTCACCAGCGCGTCCAGCACCACACCTCCCTGAGACCCCAACGGATAGACGAACGTACTGGAAAGAGGGATGCCATGGATTACTGGGGCAAGATCTCGTCCAAATACTGCTGGACCGGCGTATATAGCCCGTAAGGGACGTACTTCGGCATCTCGGAGTGCGAGCACCACGCCAGCTCCGCCAGCTCGTCCAGATCGGCGACGTGCGCTGTCCCTGAGACGACCTCACAGGCCGTGTAGGACATACGCCTCTGCGTCTTGGGGTGGATCCGGCTCCCAAGCGACTCGAGTGCCTTCACCTCCAGGCCCGTCTCCTCCCGCGTCTCGCGGACCGCGGCATCCTCCTCAGCTTCCCCGGGCTCCACTTCCCCCGCAGGGAACTGCCAGGAGAGTTGCCCTTCCTTCACTCGCCGCCGCACCAGCAGGACGCGCCCCTCACTCACGATGACCGCCGCCGCGATTCCCGGCCGGTCATCGGTGGTCTGCTGCGTCATGTGGCTCCTCCAGAGCTGCCAGGATGGGCGGGAAGATGTTACTGGCGGGGATGAAGCGGGTGACCGACGCCTTCGGTGCCCACATCACGTCCACGTTCTCGACGACGTCGCTGTTGGTGGCCTCACCAGCGAGGAACTCGCACAGGAAGTACTCGCATTCGACGGCCGTCACAGGGTGCAGTCGGGCGCCGAGATTGCGGATGACGGCACAGCGAACGCCGGTCTCGTTCAGCGTCTCTCGGACCGCGGCACTGTCAGGGTGGACACCCGGTTTGACCACTCCGGCTGGAAACTGCCACGTGATCCCGGAGGCGCCATCGTCCCGGCGGCAGACCAGCAGAACCTGGTCCTCGCGCACGACCACCGCGATAGCGACCCTCAGCGCCTGAGCCGCGGAGTTGCCCCGACCGGCGGCAGGCTGGTCAGAGGTGAGCATCAACGCGAACCGTTTTCGCACGGTTGGCGATGCGGTTTCGTAGACCTCGTCGAGCAGCTGCTGCGTTTCACGGCGCAGTACGACGTCAGAGTTCGTGTGCCATGTCGCGACCGTCCGTGGAGCGATATCAAGATGATCCGCGAAGGCCTCGTTGGTCATCCTCAGGGCCGCCTGAAGAGCGCACGCGTGATGACCGTTCCAGACCTCCACCACGTCCATGCCGGCCTCCTGGCACACCGGGGTAGCGGCATGCGTGATCACTGCACTGCGACTGCACCTTCATTGCTGTGCGGATACCTGGTGAGCCTGCCCGGGAGTCGGTTCACTCATTGCATGGACTCCCGCGCAGGACCCACACGCAACCTCACGAGGGCAAAGCCTTGTGCGGCAAGGCGCGTTGAGCAAGACGAGCACTCTCGCAGAAGCCTAGTTGACGACGCCTGGCCGTTCACCTTGTCGGCCATCGCAGGGCCCCTGGCTCTCGGTTCCAGGGCAAGCACCCCCTTGGGCCATGGGCCGTTCTGGCGAGGCGAGCAAGCATGTTGCAGGCCTGCCTCCCAACCTCGTCGCCGTCGCCGACCAACTTCTTTGTATCGAACGGCAGTTGGCCCGCTGTTACCACAACGGCCGCGTAGGATGCGGCATTTTGAGGAACGAGGCTGCGGACAGCCTGTCCGCTCATGGGCGGCGCAGGTTGAGAGGCTCTTCCAGCGGCCGCCCACTGGCCGTTCCCCCGAGTCCCCAGACGCCGCTGATGGCTCGGACGCAAAGGACTCTGCTGCGTCAGGGCGCGAACGGAGGCGGTACCGAAACGGCGAAGGCGGGATTCACGAAAGGGGGAGGAGTGAGATGTCGTTGACGAACAGAGAACTGGTGACGTTCGGGGCGAAGCGATCAAGGTACTCGTCGAGATTGTCGATCTCGGATGATCCCGAGGGGAGCCCTCGAAGCGCAGGTAACCTCAGGCTCGTGACGCACTGAGGGTGCGTCATATATCGCCTGCCTGAACGCTGAAAGGGAACCGATGGCCCAGGATCAGAAGCAGCCGGTGGAGCGCACTCTGGTACTACTGAAGCCCGACGCCGTTGTGCGTGGCTTCGCGGGGAAGATCATTTCCCGATTCGAAGATGCGGCACTGAAGATCGTCGGCATCAAGATGAAGCAGATGGACGCCGAGTTCACGCGACGCCACTACTTCGACCTCGAAGAACGCTTCGGTCCCGAGGTCTACAACATCACCGCCACGTTCATGCAGCAGGGCCCCGTCATCGCACTCGTTCTGGAAGGAGCCGACGCCGTCGCCACCGTCCGGAAGATCGTCGGCAGCACCTTCCCGAACGAGGCGCCCGCCGGCACGATCCGCGGGGACTTCTCGCACTACAGCAAGGCCGCCAGCGTCGCCTCCGGCAAGGCCGCCGCGAACCTCGTGCACGCCTCCGGCAACAAGGAGGAAGCGGATCAGGAAGTGGACCTCTGGTTCGACAAGGACGAGCTCCAGGACTACCGCACCCTCGCTGAGATCTTCACTTACTAGGCGACCTCCACGTCACCAGCTGGTCGTCGCCGCGTTGAACACCACCGGGGATCCACCGGATGAGAGAGGACAACATGACCAGCGAAACCCGCGTCGCCTCCGTCGAAGAACTGGAGACCGGCTTCCAGCGGGAACTGGGCACCAACCGATGGGCGGCGGCGGAGACCGCGTACGCGCTGGCCGTGAGGCATCGCGACAACGGCGACTGGGACCAGTCCCGTGAATGGGTGCAGCAGTGCCTGCGCCTTCTGGAAGGGTTCCCGAGCGACAGCGAGGACCAGGTGGCCACCAAGCGTCTCTCGGTGGGCGGCGTGCAGCTCCCGACCTACCTGCATGACGGCGTCGTAAGAGACCGCTTCGGCGATATCGCCTGACGATCTCCGTCTGACGGGCGGCGTCGACGCCAAACGGCGCCCGCGCCGCCCGCACCAGCGCAAACAGCCGAACATCGCTACCGATCCGGACCAGCCGGGCTCCACCCCACTTGGTTCGGCTGGATCACCCATGCCCGAACAAGGAGGACACCGTGCCTGTCGAGATCGAAATGCGTGCCCGCTTCAGCCAGGAAGCCCACGACCAGCTCATCTCGCGCCTCGAACAGGACGGCGAAGACCTCGGCCCCGACGACAAGCACATCTACTTCTACGTGCTGCCCGATCAGCTGCTGAAGGTAACCGACAACATCGCCACCAACACGGCGAAGATCACCCTCAAGACCAGCAAGATCGGGCACGGCACGGCATTCCCGGAAACCGAGATCCCCATCGCCCGCGAGGACGTTGAAGCCGCGGTCCGTGTCTTCAACGCACTCGGCTTCGAGGAAACGATGCACGAGGCGTACAACCAACGCCGCAACTTCCGCCTCGGCGGAGTCGAGATCGCGGTCAAGTGGAGCGAAGCGTGGGGCCACCACGCCGAGTTCGAAGTGCTCCTGGGCGACGAACCGAGCCCGGCGGCAGTTCAGGTGGCCCAGGACCGCATCGAGTCGGTGGCACGCGAGCTTGGTGTCCACCTCATGAGTGAGGAGGAGCTCGCCCAGTTCACCGCGGCCTTCGAAGCAACGCAGCAGGCCGCCGACCGCTCCTCACACGCGGCGCCCGCCACCTGAGCCTACTCGTCGCGATAGACCACCGAGAGGGGTGGACTAGATGAGCACGACCCCGCCGGCCACCAGCCTGGTGGACCTCGCCGCACGCAAGCAGCTCCCGCACCACCAGTTCGTCGACCACGCGACAGTACGCTGGATCGAGGAGAACCGACCGCGCCTGGTCGACGGCGCGCCGACGAAGATCCGGGAATCGTCCCGCGGGCTCCTCACACGCGCGGCGATACCGACGGCCTGGTTCGCCGAACCCCGCCTGCGCGACTCCCTGCACGGAGTTCGGCACGCGATGCGCACCGCCGCACTCGCGGCCCTCCTCGCCGAAACCACCGGTCTCGACGAACCGGATACAGCCACGCTGATCGTCGCTGCCGCCGTCCACGACTGCCGGCGACTCCACGACAAGGACGACCGAGGCCACGGAGCACGCGCGGCGCGATGGCTCACCAGCCACACGGACCTCGTCTGGGAACACTTCCACGTGCCGGCGACAGCATCAGCCGTCGCCCAGGCCGCCACCTCCGTTCGTCTCCACGACGTGCCGTACGCGGCTTTCACCGCGGAAGACGAAGCCGACTACTCGCGCGCCCGGAAGACCAGCGATCTGGTGAAGGCTGCCGACGCACTCGACCGCTACCGGCTGCCGAAGCTCAGTTGGTGGCCAGACGCACAACACTTGCGCGTCGAAGGCTTCGACCAGCTCCGCGCAGCCGCCTTCGACCTCGTCCTCTGGTCCGAAGCCGGCCACCTGGCAGGACTCGACAGCGCGGACGCTGTCCTCAAAGCCCTCGAACAGCGGGAGCTGATCGGCTGATGGACTTCCTCGACGCGTACCACCTGTGGGCCGACGCCCACGAGTTCTACGAGGCCTCGATCATCCCCAACCCGGCCGAGGCCACCGACCCGCTGGCCGAGCAGACCGCCGCCTGGGAAACCCGCCTGGCCGAGCGGACCCCCCACGGCGCTCTCCTGCGCAGCAACGCCCTCTTCGACGCCCTCAACAGCAGCACCAAGCTGCACCTGCTGCACGTCACCCATGCTCTGGAGGAGATCAACGAGCACGGCGTGCTGTATCCCTCGGGCGGCTGCCTCGTCGGCAGCATCTACTGCGCCCCGCTCACCCCGGCCGACCAGGGCTTCCGCATGCACAATCTCGCCTCGTACGTCCTCAACCGGGAAGCCCCCGCCTTCCTGAAGAGGATCGGAAAGGCCGAGGCAACGCCCACTCCGCTGCTCTTCGAGATCGACGTGCCACGCCAGGCGTACCGCGGCCTCGCCGGCGTCGACTACCTGCGGCTCGGCGCCATCCACCTGAGTATCTACAGCCACCTCGAATACCTGCTGTCCAAGACCGAACGGCACCAGTTGCGCGAGACGATCACCAGCAGGACAAGGAACTCCGCCAGTTTCCTCGCCCTCGCCTCGGCGATCGCCCACACAGGTGCCACCGTCGCAGCCGGGTCGTTCCTCCAACTGCTCGACGAGACCATCCCTCGCCTGCCGATCCTCGGCTACGTCTACTTCGAAGTGCTCGCCGAGTACCTGATGCTCCACTCCACCAGTGACGAGACCCGGCGCCTGGCGGAACTCGGCGAGTTCAACAACTGGCTCTACAAGGAGATGATCTTCTCCTCCGAACTGGCGATGGCCGGCAAGTTCGACCTCGCCAAGTTCCGCCCTTCCCCCGACAAGCTCGACAGCCTCCTCACTCGCGTGGACCGGACGATCAATCCCCAGCACGCCCGGAGCTACCTGGTCGAGCGCATCAGCTACCTCGTCGCCGCCCGCCTCTTCACGCCCGGCCAGGTACCGGAGGAGTGGCGACACACCCGGTGGGAGTTCGACAGCCTGGCCACCCACCTGGGCCCACTACTGGGCCACCTCATCCACCGCGAACTGCGGACCTTCGGCCGATACCCCGACTTCTACTTCTACTTCGACCAGCACAAGGCACTCCAGGCCTGGAACTACTGGAACCACATGGACATCATCACGCCCTTCAACGGCACGATCCCGAAGGGCGAGATCGGCATCAACCCCGCGTACCCCGATCTTGAGTACCGGGTGTGGCGCGCCGAACAAGACGACCTCGGGCGGCTACACCCGACGGAGCAACTGGACGTGACCATCGCCCCGCGACTCGTCGACATCAAGTACACCCTGATGCGCAACAGCCGGTCAGCGAGCCCGTCACCGACGGCCGCCTGAGGAACGCAACCGCAGCCCCACTCGCCCGCGACGACCTCCGAGGAGATCACCGTGACGCCTCAGCAGAACATCGAGACAGCCAGTCCGGACCAGGTCATGGAGCAGATAACGCGGCTGCTGCGACAGCCGACCACTACACATGGCCTTGGCCGGGCTCTGCGCGCCACCGTCAAAGAGCTCGAACTCCACCGCGCCCACCGGGCCAGCCAGGGGGCCTGGCCCAACGGCCGTATCGACGACACGCCCCGCAAGGTGCAGATCGGCGGAGGGGCCCATCGGATCGCCGGCTTCTTCAACATCGACGCCGTACCACCCGCAGACCTGTTGTGGGACGTACGCGAAGGCATACCGCTCCACGACGCGACCGTCGACGAACTGTTCTCCGAACACTTCCTGGAGCACATCGACTACCCCCGCTCGGCCAAGCACTACGCCCGTGAGACCCACCGCGTACTCGCCCCCGGCGGCCGTCTCATCACCGGTGTACCCGACGCCGCCTTCGTGCTGGCCCAGTACCCGGAGGGTACAGCCGACAGCGAAGAGATGATCAAGAAGTGGTACGGGAAACGGGACTGCCTCGACGACATCAACACACACCTCGACCTGATCAACTACGTCTTCCGTGACCAGGACGACGACCCCACCTATAACCCGCACTACTGGGCCTACGACCACGACAAGCTCGTCCAGCTGTTCACCGAGGCAGGGTTCACCACCGTTGAGCCCTGGAACTTCGACCCGCAGATCGCCAACCCGAAGCGCCAGTGGGGCAGCGTCTACGTCATCGCGACCAAGTAGCCGCCGGACCGCTGGACAGCAGAGCTGAAAGCGGCGGGCCACCGGCCAGCACGACGCGTCGAACAGATCACTGGGTGTTGGGCACCGTCAAATCAGTCATCGGCGCCCAGACAGCCAGGCTCCCATCGCGGCAACCACCGAGTCCGCCCGCCACTCGGCGAACACCTGCTCCTGTTCAGCGGCCGGCAGGGCCGCGAGCGTCGACGTGGCGCCCTCGGGGACGAAGATCGACCACAGATCCGACCAGGACCGCGGCCCATCACCGCGATCGGGGGCAGAGGCGATGCAGCCCGGCTTCCGGGAGTCATCCGCGAAGGTGCGGAGTTCGCCTCGCGCGTCGACGTACACGGCGGCACTCGCGAAGCGGCACGTCCGTTTCTCCGTGAGGTCTGCGAGGTGCGTGAATCCGCCGGGCCCGAAGGCTTCGAGGGCCTGCTTGACCATGGGCCCCGGCCAGCCGCCGAACTCCTCGATGTAGAACCCCGAGTCCTCGACGAACAGCGGTCGCCCGAGGACCGCGAAAGCCTGCCGGGCCTTGTGCTGGGCGATTTCCGCGACGGACGTGGTCTGGATCTCGTCCAGCTCCAACGCCACCTGCTCCACCTCAATGCCCCAAGGCGCGAGATGCTCCTGAGCCGTACGGAACTTGCCCGGATTCCCCGTACACATCGCCACCTTGATACCCGACATGAGCAGTAGACCCTTTCTCGGAGAGCAGCATCCACGTCCCAGGGGGCTAGTTGACGCTGCGAACGCCAGCGCTGCGCTCGGGGACATGACGTGGAAGTGATCATTGTGGACCCGGCCGACGATCCACCGCAGCGACTTCCTGAAGGCGAGAGGCCTCGTGGCCCTGTGGACAAGGCCGAAATGAGCTCGAAGCGACGAAGGAACCGCTCACGGCGCACTCGCGCGGCCGACCCGGGGATGGCGAACGAGTTCCCCCACAGCCAGGCAGCGTCCAGTCCGAGAGGAGCCATTGCCCAGTCTCCCAGTCGAACAGGCAGAACTGCGGGCCTGTCACGTTCGCCCAGGTGAGATCCGCGTGCGTCGGCGCCCGGTTCCGGATCGTCGTGTCGAGGGCGCCCGGAAACACAGGCTGGATGGACTCCGTGACCCGTGCTTGGGTGACGGTCTCGGTGTCCGGCGTAGCGAAGCGCGTCGTGTGGTGGGCGGCAAGCACATCCAGTGAGGTGTTCAGCACCGCCCACCACTCATCCGAAGGAGTCAATGCAGTACCCGGTTTCACGGAGCCCCGGGGAGAAGCCAAGTCTCATCGGCGCGCCACGCCGTCTCAGCTACGTCATTCCAGACGACGCCTCCGAACCAAGCGGTCGACGGGACTGTCGGTGGGCAACGGGGCTGTCAGGCAGCCTGGTGTCGCTTCCCAACACTTGCTGCGCCGAGCGACAACCGCGAGTCGGCCGACGAGCTGGGGCGGGCATGGCACTCAGGCCGTCGCACGTCAGCGTCATCCGTGTGAGGTGAAGGCGGCACATCCACACCCTTGTTCCCCGCGCGCTCAACCGAGGACTCCGGAGCGATCTCAAACCATGTCGTCTTGCCCGTCGCTTCCGATCGCGTCCCCCACGCGTCAGCCAAGGCATTCACGAGCAGCAGGCCCCGACCACTCTCGTCGTCCGGCCCAGCCGCAACAACACTCGGCAAGCAGGCAGCAGCATCCGTGACTTCGACGCGGAGCCGCTCATCAGTCCGCGTCACAGCGACGTCGCACGGAGCATCTGAGTGCAGGACTGCGTTGGCGATCACCTCGCTCGCCAACAGCTCGACGTTCTCCAGCGTTTGGTCCGACAAAAGGAAACCCAAGTCCTGGGCGAGCACGATGACTTGGCGGCGCGCGGCCGGAACAGCGTCGACAGCCGCCGCAACCGTGAATCCGTACTTCGTACGTTCGGGATCGCGACGTGCCATGACGACAACCTCACCTTGGTAGCGGCCTCAGTGAGCAGAAGCCTTCCACCCGGCAAGAGCCGTGTGAGGACAGTCTGTCCATAGCTCCTAATGCAAGACACCTTGACGCTTCGGCGAGTTGTGATACGTGTCCGGCCTAGCCGAGGTGTTGTCCGTCGAGTGAACCGTACCCCTTCGTGTCAACGGCCACTCAGTTCTCCCCGACCGTCGCTGGAACAACAGGGGTATTCCGTCCGAAGTAGATTTTTCGGTCCCGTCACTGCCTACATTGCGCTCGGTCACGCTCACTCATTTCAGCATCAGGCCGATTCGCTCCGCTCCAGGAGTGGCCTTGAGGTGGGTGGTGAGATGTTGGAGCACAGTCCATGCGTCGGCGTCGGTTCCGTCGCCCAAGCGGTAGTAGAGGGCTGGGTGCGTGTGTGTGCCGAGTTGTCGCGGGCGCGGGGCGAGGGGTGGTCTTCGGGCGTGGGTGAGGCCGATGGCGTTGACGTCCCGGGCGCCGAGGGTGAAGGACACCGGGATGGGCGGGGCTTCCAGACGCGGGGTCAGCGTCAGGTCCGCGAGGGCTGCCCGGAGCGTGGTCAGCATCGACACCAGGCCGTGCTCGTCGACCAACGCGGCGGCAAGGGATTCGACGGCGTCCAGAGGGACGTCCGCAGCGGACGTGTATCCGAGGGTGAGCGTGATGTCCTGGGCAACGCTGGCCTTCGTACGCGCTGTGCGGAGTGTGGCGATGGACGGATGATCCGCTGCGCCGATCGCGACCAGGTGGGTCGGAGCAGGTGACCGTTCGCGGGCGAGATCCGTCAACTGGCGCGGTGACCAGGGCAGGTTGACGGGCTCCGATGTACTCCACCCCACCGGCGCCGAGCCCGTCAGATGGCGCCAGGCGGTCTCCAGACCGCGGCCGAGGACCAGGTCGGCGGTGGGGGCGTGGAGCGTGCGGAACGTGAGGGTCAGCTGGCGTTCCGGGGTGGGCTCGGTGAGCTGGGTGAACGCGTCGGCGACCGTGGTGCCGGTCGGGAGAAATGTGCCCTGCTGCCAGGCGAGGGGGACACCGGACAGGCCGTCGTAGTAACCGCCGGCCGGGTCCTGGACTACCCACCGGTTGGGGGCGCCCCGCAGCGCCGTGCGCAGGGGGAGAGTGAGCCGGGCCTGGGGCGGGGTGACCAGGTGCAGCGCTCGGTTGGTGGCGCTCGTAGTGCGGAGTACTTCGGAGAGCCAGGTGGTGAAGGCGAGGACGGGACGGTCGGAGATGACGACCGCCGTGGAGTCGGTCAGGACGTCGACCGAGGGAACGGCGGGAGCG
Organism: Streptomyces sp. NPDC057474; assembly: GCF_042802555.1. Lineage (NCBI taxonomy): Bacteria > Bacillati > Actinomycetota > Actinomycetes > Kitasatosporales > Streptomycetaceae > Streptomyces > Streptomyces sp. NPDC057474. Next base: position 22,447 of record NZ_JBHVDX010000046.1, read on the forward strand.
GACGAAGCGACGACGTCCTGTGCGTCTTCGGGCGGCTGCTTCTGCGGGATGGCCACCACGCGTGTCGTACCTGCGGCGCGCGGCCACGCTGTCCCGCCGAGCAGCGTGGTCAGGCGTCCGCACAACGATTCAGCGAGAGCTTCTGCCTCGGGTACCGAGGTCGAGGCGCGGGCCTCGGTCCACCAGTACGGCGGCGGGGGCGCTGACACATCGGGGCCGAGGAGGCGTTCCGCTTCGCCGGGTATGTGGATCAGGAGCGGTGCCTCGACGGAGACCAGCGGACGGCCAACGCTTGTGCACAGCTGAAGGACGCCGCCGTCACCGGTGGAGGTCAGTCCCAGGTCGGGGCCGCCTGCGGAGAGGCCGGCGATCAAGGAGCGGGCGTCCGGCATCTTCGGGGTGAGAGCTATGACGGCTTTGGTCACGTCGGGAACTCGCCCACCCAGGAACGTTCGAGGAGGTGCTTGGGCAGGTACTCGGATTCGACGTCGACCGGGATGTCCGCGTCGAACGCCATGCAGGCGACGGCCAATGGGGCCAGAGCCACCAGGCCCTCGCTGCTCTTCGACCGTGTCGCGTTGTCGGTCCAGTACTCGCGATGCCAGGTGAGTGCTTCCGCCAGAGCTGTGTTGAACGGCTCCGGCTCCTGCCGCTGGTAGCGGTGGAAGATCTCCAGCGGCGGGTAGAGGATTTTCAGCATCAGTTCGGCACTGGCGATGTGGGGAGCGGCGGGGTCCGTCCCATCAATCGCGGCGACCAGGGTACTCCAGGTTTCCGGGCGGCCGAACCAGGCATTCTGCAGGGTCTCCACCCAGGCGTAGATGTACTCGTCGAACTCCACACCTGATGCGCGCAGGAACGAGACGGGCACACGGGCGAGTTGGTCGAGACGCTCGTTCTCCCGGCAGATCACCGCCAAGTAGTACGTGGTGAGCCAGTTGCCGGCGTGCAGATATTCCTGCGGGCCGGTTGCCGGAAGGTTCTTGATCTCACCTTTTCCTCCGATTCGGCATGGGACAGGGCCTTCCGCAGCCGCTCCAGAGATGAACAGGCCCGAACCGACCTGCATCGCGGTGACCCATGCCTCCCACGTCGAAAATTCCTCACCCGAGGGATCCGTCAGGCAGTTCCATTTGGCGACAGTCAGTGAATAGTCCAAGGCATCGAAGCGGTCAAACTCTGACGTTTCAAGTTCAGCAAGTGCTTCGTCGTTGCTTTGGACGATCGGCGCCATGGCTTCGGCCACGTTGTCCACGGGGAAGTCGTGACGGGAAATATGGATGACCACGCCCCTCCCTTTCTCAGTTGATTTTCATGTGTTCGATCACGACGCCAGCATAGAGGGTGCCGTCTGGCTCCTGGACCTTGACCAGGACGTACTGCAACTTCCTGTCCTTCAGCGCCTGTCTGAACTCTCGCGCGAGTTCGGCGTCCCGACCGCCACGTTTCGTCATCTCGCCCAGGATGGTCCGCAGGTACAGATACGTTCCCTGCTTCACTCGCATACCGGCCGCCCCGCCGTCGTCGCTGACGTGCGGTCGCCCAGGATCCTCGGGGTCGGCTCGTCCCTGTCGCCATTGGAGATCGTTTCCCGGCGCCTTGTCCTCAACGATCAGGATCTTGTCGTCCTCAAGCCTGTATGCGCCGTCGAACATGTGGGCCCCGGTGGGCGTCTTGGGGAGGTCGATCTCCTGAGCGTCCGGGAACTCGCGTCGAACGGCGTGGAGCCTGGAGGCGTCCTCACCCAGCTTCTCGGAGATCTTGCTGTTCGGAGGCACGTCTCCGAGCTGTTTTCCATAGGCCTTTTGAGCAGCGGCAAGGGCCTCGCGGTTCGATGTCGAGGGCGTCTCGTCGAAAACCTTCTGCGCGTTCATGAGGTCCATATAGGCGCGACGGTCAGCGGTCCTTCTGTCGAGCCTCGGAAGAACGTCGTCGGGGGCGGTACTCCGCGGCAGCGGCTTCGCACCGAACCGGGTTTCGGACGGACCACTCGGCAGGTCGTGCTTGGCCACGAAGCGCCCTTGCGCATCCTTCGCGAGCTGGGGAAGTTCGACGCCGTCCACCAGTCCGATATGGGGTCTCCTGCGTCCGAGGGTGTCGTAGTGCTTCTTGCGCCACTCCGGGTCTTCGTTGGCCCTCCGGACATGCTCGTCCTGAATGGCCTTGCGCTCGGCAGGAGTCAGCTTCCGCTGTCCTTCGTCACGGGAGCCGTCGCCGTCCGCCCGATCCGCCCGATGCTCATCGGGCCCTGCCGACCGTGTGGCGCGGTCATGCGGCCCGCCATGTCCAGGACCGGAACCGGTTGGGGTCCCCCTGCCCGTTCCCGGACCGTCTCCCGAACCATGCCCGACACCGTTGCCCGGAGCGCGCTCACCCGTCCGGCCCACGTCGGCGACGGAATTCGTCCCCGCGTGAGCGCCGACGAGTTCTGGCTCCCGGGCTCCTGTCACCGGGGCGCGGGACGTGGGGTTGTCCCCGGCGCGGGCGGCGGCCGAGGGCTCGGCCTTGGCCTGGGAGGCGTGCTGGTGAAGGGTGCCGTCGGCGTTGAGGAGGTGGCCCTTGTCGGTGAGGTAGACGACTCTTCCGGTCGCGTCGTCGACGTACGGGATCGCGTTGTCGGGAACCTTGGGCGACCGGAGGGCATCGCCTCGCTCGAGCAGGTCCAGTGTTGCCCCGGAGTCCAGTCTCTTCAATGTGCTGAAGGCGTCACCGACTTTGACGTAGGCGAACTTGCCCGCCTTGCCGACATACGTGAACGGGTCGACGGCCCGGCCGACCTTGCCCACGGCCGACACGGCACGAGCGGCCGCTCCGGTCCGGCCGGCACCGGTGGCCGCCGCGCCCGCCCCTTCGGTTCCCAGCAGGCCCAGGACGTTGAAGCTGACGGCGCCAGCAGCCCGGGCCGGGTTGCTCTCCCACGTGTCCCAGGCGACAAATCCCTTGACGGTCTGCTTGTAGGTGGTGCGGGAATCGCGCAGCCACGAGGGGAGTTTGTCGTCGGGCACCAGCCACCAGGTGCCGAGGGTGGCGCTGGTCAGGAAAGAGGCAGTGCCGAGCTTGGCCAGGCCCGTCCACGCCTCGCCCGCCGCGTCCGAGCCGTCCGCGCCGAACAGGGTGCCCACGCCATGGACCGTGCCCATCACACCGTCGGTCCAGAAACCGTCCCAGACCTGCCCGGACGTGTGCGTGAACCAGTCCCAGCCCTCGTACTCCTGCTCGACAGCCGCGCCCCACGGGTCTCCCCGGCGTGATCGAGGTCCTCGGCGCGATAGCCGTACATGTTCTCGCCGTGCGAACCGTCATCGACGGTGAGCGCGGTACCGCCAACCAGAGCGGTGATCTTGTTGTGGCAGGCACGTTCAGCAGCCTGGAAGGCGGCGACCGTGGAATTCACGTCACGCCACAGGCCGTTGTTGGTGCCGACCTTGTCCTTGTCCTTGCGCCAGTCGTCGTCCCCGGCCAACGAGTCCACGAACGTCCGCGCGTCCGCCTTGAGCGTCGCTAACTTCTCCACCAGCGGCCTGACTTCGACGCCGTACTCGTCCAGCGCCCCGGCGACCTTCTCCAGATCGTCCGCGAACGCGTCCGCCTTCGCCTTCACCGGCTGCGTGGACGAGAACAGGTCATGGGCCTCCGGGGCGCGGTAGAAGGCCGACAAGCCCTGGAAGGCGGTGTGCAGATCCGCGCCCGAAGCCCGGAACTGGCCCGCGTTGGCGTACAGCAGCATCACGTCGACGCCCAGCGTGGGCAGATCCCCGAGGAACTGCGGTATCCCGGAGGGGTCGATCAGGTTCGCCTCGTCGGCCATCACTGACCTTCTGCCGGCACATCGACACCAGGCAGCTCGACCTTCGGCTCCTTGGCCGCTTCACGCTGCGCGTTGGCCGCCAGAGTCAGGTCGCCCTCGACATAATGCCCGGTGGCCTCCGCCGCGCCGCTCAGCGACTTGGACGCCCGCTCGGCGATATAGAGCAGGTCATGGCTCCACTGCTGCAGGAACTCACCCAGCGCCGCGCCCACAACTCCTACGGTGCTGCTGTAGGGGCCGTACTGACTGGTGATCATCCCCGCGGCCGAGGCCGCCTCCTCCAGGTTCCCCTGCATCGCCGAACCCGCCTCCGACAGGTTCTTCCCATGCGTACCCGACGTCTCCAGAACACCGCGCACCCCGACCGGGTCTATGTCCCACCCCGTCACACCGCTCCCCCAACCCCCGTACACGCCAAGAGCCACCCGATGCAGGGCGCCGATTCTTGCCACCGCACCGAGTGTCCCGACAAGACCTACGCCCTATCGATCATCGAACATGCTCTCGCGTGCACCACTGCAAACACAACATCGCACCACGGCAAGAGGCTGGAACCAGTCACTTCGAGCGCGACTCGCCCCCCTTCAGCCGAAGCCGCATCCAGCAGTTGGCCGACACCGGGATGCCTGCAAGCCGCCCCGCCCCTTTCGGCCGCAGCTCGTGCCGAACGGGTAACGCGGCCCGACACAACCGTCAACCCCGAGACCGCGTAGTCCCGCCGAGCCAAGACCGCCCCGATGGCTGCGGCTCAAGCACCATGCACCCGACGGGAGGCCCTCGCAAAGGCCCATCCCAGAGGCCTTGTGCGCGCCCCCGTCCCAGGGACTTTTCAGGGACTTTCAGCTCTGTCCGAGGGACTTCCGAGGGACTTTTCGCCGCCTAACACGGCAAGCTCCTGAAAGATCAGAAAGGGCCTCCGTCGCAGATCAGAGGCCCTTTCCAAGGCAAAGCGGCAGGTAGCGGCAGACGAGTCGGGCTGTACGCCGGATTCAGTCCGACCTGGGATCCAGCCGACATCCTCCACCGACAGGAACGCGCCATTTCCGATCACAAGTTTCACCCCCAACTACTCACGCCTCCTGAACGTCTTGCTGACCCTTAGAGATAGGTGGGGCTGGGTCATTCAAAGGTGTAGGGGCGGCAGTCGAAAATCTGGACTCGGTCCGCGGACGACGCGATCCGTCGGCGCCTCCGAATCTGCTACAAGTTCGCGGTCGACCTCAAGCAACGCCAGGAGGAAGATTTCGCCCTGGGAGGTGAGGATTTCGGAACCAGCATGAACGTCAAGGACGAGGATCAGCTCGAGACAGACTGACAGTACGGTCTCTGCCGGCCGCACTGCGTACATCCATCAAGCTGCCAGATGAAGATCAGCTGGCATTCGGGGAATCAACTTCACGGAATGCGCCTCGGGATACGTAAAGGCGACATCCGCCCCGGACCTGGTCACCAATCGCCGTTCTCGAAGACTCAACACCATCCGCACGACTCCTTCAGCCCCTTCCGTCTCGGTTGACACTGCTTCCAGCGATTCATAGAGCTGCCACGCCGATGAGGCGAACGAGAGATCACCTACCTTCGGAGCAACTGCCAGGCGAAACACAAGAGAGGCATCGGGCCTTGGTCCAGTCCCGACCCGTGCAGCTGCCTTACGTTCGAAAAGATCATCGGGGCACCCACAGAGGTCCCCCGCTCCCCGGCCCGGGGCAAGAAACGTCGAGCCATTGCAGACGTGTGCCAGGCCCAGCTTATTTACCAGAATCAGACGGTTCTCTATATGAGCACTGTCGGCAACATCGACCACGAAGCTTTCTGTGTGCGGCATCTGGACATTGAGGTGCCCATCAGAACCTGCTCGCGACACCGTTCCCTGATACAACTCGGCCACCATCTCGGCAACGTCCCTGCTCTTGGTGATCAAGAGCCAGCCAGGAAGCCCTACTCGCCGACCGCTATGCCACTCATCCGCCACAAGTCCGCCGACAACGTTTTCGCGCCTGGACATCTGCTCCATACCCGGCCCCTCCGACCCCTTGAAGATTCGAGAGTCTCAGAATCCGGCGGATGGTGAGTTTGGCCGCGCCGCCATTCTCAGGTAGGCCTCCAGAGAACGCGCTCGGCCGAAATTTCTAACCGATCGCCGCCCTACGCCTCCTACACGACTCCCGTCAGACCGCGTTCGGGCCCGTGCACCACTCCAGCCACCCAGCGCACCGGCGCAGCAACCGGGAAGAGCGTGACCCTCACGCCGAAGTCCGTGAGCATCTCCTTGCGGGCCTGGACATCCAACGCCTTGTCCCAGCGGTCTCGGACGGTCTCTCCGGTCGCCCGACGCACCATGCCCGGGGCGCGTTGCGGCTCGAGCCCGAGCTTCTCCAGCTCTTGCCCCATGGCGGCGTACCGCTCTCGGAACCAGGCCGCATCGTCAGCATCGTCGTACAGCCCGGCCTCACGGTCAGCGCGCAACCGTTCCCGGCTGGCACGGAGTTCGGCCATACGTTCAGCCACGCCGTTGCCCTCGTCGTAGACCGTCTCGAAGATCATTCCATCGCCGAACTCCTGCAGGAACCATTCTTCGACGTACGCGTCGAGGATGTTCGCGTATATGAGCGGTGCGGGCCTGCACTCCTGCGCGCTCAGCCAGCCCTTGTTCCGCGCGTTGCACACGTACCTCGGCGGCGCATCGGCCGAAGTCTGGGTGTACAGCCGGTTGTGGCACTGCCCGCACAGGGCCATTTCCGTGAGCATGTACGCCCGGTTCGAACGACGGCCGACCCAGGGCGTCTTCCGAGGGATCAGAGCCTGCTTCAGGGCCTCATGCGTCTGGCGGTCCCACAAGCCCTCACACAGGCGTACAGGATTTCCGTCCTTGCCGATGACGGGCTTGCCTGCGTGCATGAGGTAGCCGAGGGTGGCCTCGGAAAGAAGGATGTTCTTCACGCTCGTAGGCTGCCAAGGGTGGCCTCCCGCCGGCTTGCCATACATGACCGCCAGGTGGTCAGCGGGTGAGAGCTCTCCCGCACGAGACAGACGGGCGGCCTCGCTGCTCGGGGTCACACGCTCGGGATCAGCAAGGATGCGGCGAGCGACGGTACGGATCACAGACGAGGCGTGCGGGTGCAGTTCGACGTGATCGATCTTGCCACCCATTACAGTCCGTACGTACTGGAATCCGTAGGAGGGCTTTCCCTTCGGACGCCCCGCCGCCCTCATCTTCTCCGTGGCGCTGCGATTGCGGCGCTGGATGGCGCGCAGTTCCATCTGCGCGCCCCACGCCTCCATGGTGAAGCGGTTCTCGTCGACCTGGTCGTCCAGGTCCCACGGGCTCTCATGGCCGTAAGTGACGAGAAGCTTTCCCTCGTCCCTCATCTTGTAGCCGGTGTTCAGACAATCCACGACGTTGCGGCCGAGGCGGTCGACAGCCGCGGCCACCAGGCCGTTGTATGAACCCCTCTCATCGCGGAGCCAGGGGCCCAGCTGTGGCCTGGTCATCGGGTCGGTGGCGCCTGAGACCTCCCAGTCATCGGCCCAGCCGATGATGTGGCCGCCAACGGAGCCGGCCGCGGTGAGGACGTCCTCACGCTGGCGCTCCGGGGACGACGTCGCAAGCTTCATCCGCGACAGCCGCCGCACGCCGAGCAGGCACTTACCGCATCCGTCGTAGGGGCGTTCGATCATGTTCAGGTCCGTACCGCGCAAGACTTCTCCGTTTCGAACACGCAAGGTACGGAGATTTGGCGGCCACACCCAGGATGATCTTGCTCACCCCAGGAAGCTCAGTCGAACCTGACGGTTGACATTAGAGATGTTGGTGTCCACCAGGCACACCGACTGCCAGGTCCCCAGTTCCAGCCTCCCGGCGATGACCGGCAGTGTGGCGTGGGGCGGGACGATGGCGGGGAGGACGTGGTCGCGGCCGTGGCCGGGGGTGCCGTGGCGGTGCTGCCAACGGTCGTCGGCGGGGAGGAGGGTGTGGAGGGCGGCGAGGAGGTCGTCGTCGCTGCCGGCGCCTGTTTCGATGATGGCAATGCCGGCCGTGGCGTGCGGGACGAAGACGTTGAGGAGACCGTCCCGGCCGGCGGCCGCCTCGCGGAGGAACGCCTCGCAGTCGTGGGTGAGGTCGACGACCCGTTCGCGGGAGCCGGAGGCGACGTTCAGGACTCGGGTGGTGAAGGCATCGGACATGGCTCCATCCTCGCGCACCCCGTGGGCGCCACGCGCGAGCGACCGTCCGGGCCGGTAGCGGCCCACTCGGTGATACACGGCGTCCACTTGGCGAGACACCATTGACCGTGCACAGACCGGCTGGCTAATTTCGCCGCATGTTGCGTTCAGCCCTGCTCACTTCGCGCGGTCACATCGACCTGCTGCGGGTGGCCTCCGCCGCGTGTCGTCGCGGCTGCTGACGCCTCTTCACCTCTCTTTCCCCTCGGCCTGCGAGCCGCCGCACCGCAAGTCTGACCAGCCGGGTCCACTGAGCGATCGGTCGACCGGTGTCCGACGCGGTGGCACCGCACGGCCGCCCCGCCCACCGGCGCTCTCCTCCACGCGGAGCTCTCATGAGCATCAGCCATGCCCCACCCGATTCCAATGAGGCGGATATTCCGGTTATAGCCGATACCGGCAACGGCTCTTCCGGCTCTCCCGGCTGCCTGCGCCCCGGACTCGGACTCGACCTCGAACCCGTCGTCCCCAGTTCCGCCCGCCGCACCCGGGTCCCCCGCTGGCTGCGACGCACCTCCGGGCCCCTCCTGCTGCTTGCGCTCTGGCAACTCCTCAGCACCACCGCCGTGTTGACGGCCGACGTGCTCGCCTCTCCGGGGCGGATCGCGCAGGTGGCGGGGGATCTGATCGCCGACGGCTCGCTGCCCTCGGCGATGGGAACGTCGTTGCAGCGGGTCGCGTTCGGGTTGCTGTTCGGGACGGTCGTGGGCACCGGACTCGCCCTGGTGTCAGGTCTGTTCCGGGTCGGGGAAGACCTCGTGGACGCCAGTGTGCAGATGCTGCGTACCGTGCCGTTTGTCGGTCTGATCCCTCTGTTCATCATCTGGTTCGGCATCGGCGAGGCCCCGAAGATCGCGATCATCACTCTCGGTGTGTCGTTCCCGCTCTATCTGAACGTGTACGCCGGTATCCGCGGCGTCGACTCCCAGTTGATCGAGGCCGGGGAGTCGCTCGGGCTGTCGCGCTGGGGGCTCGTACGGCATGTCGTGCTCCCGGGCGCTCTGCCGGGCGCCATGACCGGCCTGCGGTACTCCCTCGGCATCGCCTGGCTCGCACTCGTCTTCGCCGAACAGATCAACGCGGACGCCGGCATCGGCTTCCTCATGGTGCAGGCCCGGGACTTCCTGCGGACCGACGTGATCGTGGTCTGCCTGATCGTCTACGCCTTCCTCGGCCTGCTCGCCGACTTCATCGTCCGCTCCCTCGAAAGGCTGCTGCTGCAATGGCGACCGACGTTCACCGGCCGGTGACCACGAAGGAGGCCCACCCGGCCCCCGTAACCACCGCGGTTCCTGCCCCCGCCCACGCCGTGCACGTCGAAGGACTCACCCGCTCCTTCGACGGCCGCGCCGTCATCGACGACCTCCGGCTCGACGTCCGGCCGGGCGAGTTCGTGGCCCTGCTCGGCCGCAGCGGCTGCGGCAAGTCGACCCTGCTGCGTATCCTCGCCGGGCTCGACCGCGACATCGAGGGCACCGTCCTGGTGCCACGCCGCAAGGCCGTCGCGTTCCAGGCACCGCGGTTGATGCCGTGGAAGAAGGTGTGGCGGAACGTGCTGCTCGGTCTGCCGGGCAGGCCCGAACGCCCCCTCGCGGAGCGGGCGCTCACGGAGGTCGGCCTGGAGCATCGCTCCGGCGCCTGGCCCAAGACGCTCTCCGGCGGCGAGGCCCAACGCGCCTCCCTGGCCCGAGCGTTGGTCCGCGAACCTGATCTGCTGCTGCTCGACGAGCCGTTCGGCGCCCTCGACGCGCTCACCCGTATCAAGGCACAGCGTCTGGTGGGTGAGTTGTGGCAGCGGCGCGGCTGCGCGGTGCTGCTCGTCACGCACGACGTCGAGGAGGCGGTGCTGCTCGCCGACCGTGTCCTGGTGATGGACGACGGCGTCATCGCGTACGAGACGCCGGTCGACCTGGACCGGCCCCGCGACATCACCGACCCCCGCTTCGCCGAGCTGCGTGGCCTGCTGCTCGAACGGCTGGGCGTCGACACCACCGCCGAAGCCGCCTGAGTTCACCTGAATTCGCCTCATCTGAACCAACCGAACGGATCCCCCATGCGACGACGCCTTCTCGCCCCCGCCCTGTTCCTCCCCCTGGCCCTGCTGCTCTCCGCCTGCGGCGGGAACTCCTCCGCGAGGACCTCGACCGGCGACGGGACCGACGGCAAGGGCTCCCTCACGCTCAACGTCGGTGACCAGAAGGGCGGTTCGGAGGCGATCCTGCGGGCCGCCGGAGAGCTGGACGATCTCGACTACAAGATCAAATGGTCGACGTTCACCTCGGGGCCACCCCTGCTGGAGGCCGTCAACGCCAAGGCCGTGGACATCGGCGGCGTCGGCAACACACCGCCGGTCTTCGCGGCCGGGGCCAAGTCCAGGATCACGGTCGTGGCCGCCTGGCACGGCACGTCCAAGGGCGACGCCGTCCTCGTACCGAACGACTCGAAGCTGACGAAGACCGCGCAGCTCAAGGGCAGGTCCGTCGCCGTGGCGCAGGGTTCGTCCGCGCACTACCAACTGGTTGCGTCCCTGGAGAAGGCCGGGCTGAAGTTCAGCGACGTCAAGGTCAAGTACCTCCAGCCCGCCGACGCGCTCGCCGCGTTCACCTCCGGCAAGGTCGACGCGTGGGCGGTGTGGGACCCGTACACCTCACAGGTGCTCAAGGCGCAGCAGGGGCGCGTTCTGACCACGGGGGACGGGATCACCAACGGACTCACCTTCCAGGTGGCGGCGCCCACCGCGCTCGCGGAGAAGAAGAAGTCCGCCGCCATCAAGGACTACCTGGAGCGGCTGCGGCGCGCCTACACGTGGGTGTACTCCCATGAGGAGGAGTGGGCGAAGGTCTGGGCGAAGGACACCGGGCTGCCCGAGGACGTGGCGCTGGCCGCGGTGAAGCGCACCTACACCACCCGGGTCCCGGTCGCCGTGGACGAGCCGGTCATCGCCTCCGAGCAGCAGATCGCCGACACCTTCACCGAGCTGAAGCTCATCCCGAACAACGTCGACTTCGGCGACTTCACCGACACGCGGTTCAACGGCGACCTCCCGGCGTCGACCACCGCTCCCCGTCCCTCGGAAGGGTCGTGACATGACCGTCCGTCTCCACTCATTCCTGCCGACGAGCAGCTCTTCTTCGGCGGCTCGTCGGCGGCGGCCGGTCGCGGCACGGCACGGCACGCGGATATGTATCTGACGCGGGGCGAGCCTCTGGCGAAGGTCAAGGAGAAAATCGACTGGGATCCGGTCGCTGGCCCAGTGGGAGGGGCGTACGGTCCGGTTCGGCATCCGGCTGCACACCATCTCGCGGGACTCGTCGGCGGAGGCCTGGTCGACGGCGAACCGGCTGCTCGACGACCTCGACGCCGACACGGTTGCGGCCGCAGTCCGCGCTCGGGCGCAGTGAGTCGGTGGGTCAGCGGCGGATGCTCGCCCTGCACGGCGGCTCCCGGGGTGAACTGGAGATCCACCCCGATCTCTGGGCGGGGGTCGGTCTCGTCCGTGGCGGCGCCGGCACCGCGCTCGTCGGCAGCCCTGCCGAGGGTCGCGAACCTGATCGAGGAGTACCACTCGCTGGGCGTCGAGCACTTCGTGCTCTCCGGCTATTCGCATCTGGAGGAGGCGTACTGGTTCGGGGAGGGCGTGATCCCGGAGCTGGCGGCGCGCGGCCTGCTGGCGAACGCCGCCATGACGGCCGGGGCTCCGCTTCTCGTGGCCGGCGGGCGCTGACCTCCAGAGGACGTCCGACGTCCGGGAAGATCCCCGACCTTCTCCCCGTTAGTAGAAGCGTGAACAACACGCGCGAGGTCGAGGTAGTCGTCATAGGCGCCGGTCAGGCAGGTCTGGCCGGCGCCTATCACCTGCGCCGGACCGGTTTCGAGCCGGAGCGCGACTTCGTGGTGCTGGACCACTCCCCCGGCCCGGGCGGCGCCTGGCAGTTCCGCTGGCCGTCGCTGACGTACGGCAAGGTGCACGGGATGCACGCGCTGCCGGGCATGGAACTGGCGGAGGCCGATCCTTCGCGGCCGTCCGCCGAGGTCATCAGGGAGTACTTCGCCACGTACGAACACACCTTCGATCTGCCGGTACGGCGTCCGGTGGACGTCCGCGCAGTGCGAGAGGGCGAGGGCGGGCGGCTGCTCGTGGAGACCTCGGACGGTGTGTGGTCGACACGGGCGCTGATCAACGCGACGGGTACGTGGGACCGGCCGTTCTGGCCGCGCTATCCCGGTCAGGAGACGTTCCGGGGGCGGCAGTTGCACACCGCCCAGTACCCGGGGCCCGAGGAGTTCGCGGGACTGCGGGTGGTCGTGGTGGGCGGGGGCGCGTCCGGGACGCAGCATCTGCTGGAGATCGCGCCGTACGCCTCCGCGACGACATGGGTGACGAGGCGTCCGCCCGTCTTCCGCGAGGGGCCGTTCGACGAGGGGGTGGGGCGGGCGGCCGTCGCCCTGGTGGAGGAGCGGGTGCGCCAGGGGCTGCCGCCGAAGAGTGTCGTGTCGGTGACGGGGCTGCCGCTCAACGACGCGATCCGGCAGGGCATCGCGGACGGCGTCCTGGACCGGCTGCCGATGTTCGACCGGATCACGCCCGACGGCGTGGAGTGGGACGACCGCCGCCGCGTGGACGCCGACGTCATCCTCTGGGCGACCGGCTTCCGCGCCGCCGTCGACCACCTGGCCCCGCTGCGGCTGCGCGAGCCCGGCGGCGGCATCCGCGTCGACGGCACCCGAGCGGTCGCCGACCCACGGATCCACCTGGTCGGCTACGGCCCCTCGGCGAGCACCATCGGCGCCAACCGCGCCGGCCGCGCGGCGGTGCGGGACATCAGGCGACTGCTGGCGAACGAGCCGGCCGCCGCCTGACGTTCCGCGCCGACTCGGCAGGGCCCTCAGCCGACCGCCTGCGAGGGAGGCACGGTACTCGCCCCGGCGGTCGGCGACGGCCTCTTCCGGTTCTGGTTGAACTCGGCGACATTGCGCAGGTGTTCCTGGTAGTCGGCCGTGAAGCGGGTGTCGCCCGGCTTGACCGTGACGAAGTACAGCCAGTCGCCCTGCGTCGGATTGACGGCGGCGCGCATCGCCGCCTCCCCCGGGTTGGCGATCGGCGTGGGCGGCAGGCCCATGCGCCGGTACGAGTTGTAGGGGCTGTCGATCTTCGTGTCGTCGACGGTGGTGTCCAGCGTGGAGCGGTTCAACGCGTAGTTGATGGTGGAGTCCATCTGTAGCGGCATGCCACGCTCCAGGCGGTTGAAGACGACCCGGGCCACCCGGCCCATGTCCTCCTCGGTGGCCGCCTCGGCCTGGATGATGCTCGCGATGGTGACCGCCTGGTAGACGTTCATCGCGTTGCGCTGGGCCCCGGCCGTGACCTGACCGCCGTTGAACCTCTTGTTGGCGGTCTCGACCATGAACGTCAGCAGGGACTCGGGGGTCGACTTCTCCCGCAGGGGGTACGTCGCCGGGAAGAGGTAGCCCTCCGGGTTGCCCTCGGCGTCGGCCGGGAGCATCAGCTTGGCCTTGACCAGGGACTTCTTGGTGGACCCGGCGGGCAGGGCGAGGGCCTTGTCGACGGCTGCGTAGACCTGGCCGGAGCGCCAGCCCTCCGGGATCACCAGGGACGTCGGGCGCCCGGCCTCGCCGTCAACGATCTCCACGCTCAGCAGCGGCACCGCCACGGCGGTGGCCGCCACGACGGCCCCGGTCGCGATGAGGGCGGCCCGGCCCCGGCGCGTCAGTCGCATCTTGCTCCGTGGCGGAGTGTTCATCTGCATGCGGGCACGGTAACCCGCATATCACCTCAAACCCGGCATATCTTCATCTTGTCGGTTCCAGTTTCGGCGCCTCAACCACCTCTCGACCCGGCTTCAGCCGCGCGTCCCGCCGTACGAGCGCCGCGTACCGCCCACCACTCTCCAGCAGTTCCTCGTGCGTACCGCGTTCCACCACGCGGCCTGAGTCGAGTACGACGATCTGGTCGGCTTCCCGGACGGTGGACAGCCGGTGGGCGATGGTGATGGTGGTGCGGTTGGCGGAGAGCGCGTCGATGGCCTGCTGCACCGTGTGCTCGGTACGGGTGTCGAGGGCGCTGGTCGCCTCGTCGAGGATGAGGACCGGCGGATCGCGCAGGATGGTGCGGGCGATGGCCAGCCGCTGCTTCTCACCGCCGGAGAAGCGGTGGCCGCGTTCGCCGACGACCGTGTCGTAGCCGTCGGGCAGGGCCGCGATGTGGTCGTGGATCTGGGCCGCCCGCGCCGCCGCGTGCAGTTCCTCGTCGGTGGCGTCCGGCTTGGCGAAGCGCAGGTTGTCGGCGACCGAGGCGTGGAAGAGGTATGTCTCCTGGGAAACGACTCCGATGCCCCGGGCCAGCGTGTCGAAGTCCAGGTCGCGTACGTCGTGCCCGTCGAGGGTGACCCGGCCGCCCGTGACGTCGTACAGCCTCGGCACGAGGCAGCCGAGCGTGGACTTGCCGGCGCCGGTCGGCCCGACGACGGCCAGGCTGCCGCCGGCCGGGACGGCGAGGTCGATGCCGTCGAGGATCGGGCGCGCCGCGCTGTCGCCGCTCTGGTGGTCGGCGTCTCCGTCGTAGCGGAACTCGACGTTCTCGAAGCGGACTTCGCCCTTGACCTGGTCGAGGTGGACCGGGCGCTCGGGCTCGGTGATGTCGATGGGCAGGTCGAGGTACTCGAAGATGCGCTGGAAGAGGGCGAGCGAGGCCTGGATCTGGACGCCGGTGGAGAGCAGGCTCACGGTCGGCCGGAACAGGTTCTGCTGGAGCGAGACGAAGGCCACGAGCGTGCCGACCGAGACGGACGGGCCGCCGAGCTGGAGCGCGATGCCGGCGGTCCAGTAGATGACGGCGGGCATGGCCGCCATGACGACGGTGATGATGGCCATGCGCCAGCGCCCGGCCATGTTGACCCTGACCTCCAGGTCGACGAGCCCTTCGGACTCCTCGGCGAAGGACTTGGTGAGCGAGTCGGCGCGGCCCATCGTGCGGCCGAGCAGGATGCCGCTGACGGAGAGCGACTCGGTGACCGTCGCGGCCATGGCGGCCATCTGCTTCTGGCGCTGGGTGGTGATCTTCTTGCGCTCGTCGCCGACCCGGCGGCTTATCCACACGAACAGCGGCAGCAGCAGGAGGGTGACCACCGTGAGCCGCCAGTCCAGGGCGACCATGGCGACGACCGTGGCGACCACACTGGTGGTGTTGGAGACCAGGGAGGTCGCCGTGGAGGTGACGGTCGCCTGCATGCCGCCGATGTCGTTGGCGATGCGGGACTGGACCTCGCCGGTGCGGGTCCGGGTGAAGAAGGCGAGCGACATGCGCTGCAGCCGGCCGTAGACGGCGGTGCGCAGATCGTGCATGACGCGCTGGCCGACGGTCGTGGAGATCAGCGTCTGCAGAACGCCGAAGATGCTGGTGAGGACCGCGCTCACGATCATGCCGAGCGCGAGCAGGCTCAGCAGGCCGGTGCGGCCCTCGGGGATCGCGGTGTCGAGGATCTCCTTGAGCAGGAAGGGCGTGGCGACCGACGCGAGCGACGCGGCGCCGACGAGCAGGCCGACGATCACGAGCCGGCCGCGGTAGGGGCGGAAGAGCTTCAGGATGCGGCGTACCTGGCGGGGCTGTTCCTGCGAGTCGCCGGACGGTCCCCAGGCGGGTTCGTGGTCGGGATGCATGGGCTCCTACGGGAGGTGAGGCGGATGGGGAAGGGTGCGCCGAAACGGACTTACGGAGCTTAGCTCATTGTTACCTATGCTCACAATGAACATGGTCCTGATATTGTTCCCGTATGACCAACCCCGACGCCGACGGGCTGCTCGCCGAGCAGTTGCTGCGGCTCACCCGCCGTGTGCACCGCATCCAGAAGCGCCACCTCCAGCAGAGCGGGTTGGAGATCACCCCGGCGCAGTCACGACTGCTGCGTGCCCTCGCGCACTACGACACGCCGCCTCGCATGGCCGATCTGGCGGAGCGGCTGGAGGTCGTGCCCCGGGCCGTGACAACCCTGGTCGACGCGCTGGAGGAGAGCGGCCGGGTGCGCCGGGCGCCCGACCCCACCAACCGGCGAGTGATCCGGATAGAGGTCACGGACGAGGGCCGCAAGGTCCTGCGGGAGCTGCACCATGCGCGACGGTCGGCGGCGGAGGAGATCCTGGCACCGCTTTCGGACGATCAGCGGGGGGTGCTCGGCGGGCTGCTCGACACGCTGTTCGACGGGGCGCCGGCGGCGGAGCGGCGCTGCTGAGCGGTACTGCTGAGCCGGAGGGCGCGTCGGAGGGCGCACGAAAAGGGCCCGGCCGGAGGGCGTACGAAAGGGCCCGGCGCAGAGTGCTGCGCCCGGGCCCCTCGTATCCGGGAGATCGGAAAGGGAGCGGTCAACTCACTTCAGGTACAGGCTCTTTCGCCTCAACCTTGGAGAGCGCGGGAACCTCTGCCTTCGCAGGGGCCTCGGCGGTCTTCGCGGGGGTCTCGGCGGTCCGGGCCCCGTCTTCGCCTTCGTCTTCGGCGGCGGGCTCGTCCTCTTCCTCCACGAACTGAATCTCCCCGTCGAGCATCTTCTTCGCCCGGTCGGTGTCCAGCGCACCCTCCCACTTCGACACCGCGAAGACGGCGACGCAGTTGCCGAGGAGGTTGGTGACGACGCGCATCGAGTCCATGATGCGGTCGACGCCGAGGAGGAGGGCGACGGCTCCGGCGGGGATGGCGCCGAGCGAGGAGGCGGTCGCCGACAGGGCGAGGAACGCCGAGCCGGGGATGCCGGCCATGCCCTTGCTGGTCAGCATGAGGACCAGGATGACGGTGATCTGCTGGCTGAGGCTGAGGTCGACACCCACGGCCTGCGCGATGAACAGCGTGCCGATGGAGAGGTAGATGGACGCGCCGTCGAGGTTGAAGGAGTAGCCGGTGGGCAGCACCAGACCCACGGCGTCATCACGGGCGCCGGCCTGCCGCAGCTTCTGCATCATGCGGGGCATGACGCTCTCGCTGGAGGCGGTGCCCAGCGCGAGCAGCATCTCCGCGCGGGTGTAGCGGACGAACTTCCACAGGCTCAGCCCGGTCACCAGCTTCAGCGCGACACTCAGCAGCACGAGGAAGACGAGGGCGACGGCGTAGCAGAGGATGATCAGCTTGGCGTAGGTCTTCATCACGCCGAGGCCGTACTCGCCCACCAGGTGGACCATCGCGCCGAACACGGCGAGCGGGGCGAGCTTCATGACGAAGCCGACGATCGCGAAGATGACCTCCTGGGCCTGCTCGATGGCGGGAAGGATCTTGGGCACCTTGGTGTGACCCAGGTGGAGCAGCGCGGCGCCGGTGAGGCAGGCGAGCACGAGCACCTGGAGCAGCGAATTCTCGGCGAACGCTCCGATCGCGCTCTGCGGCAGCGCGTTCAGGATGAACTCGCCGGTCGTCGGCAGTTCGCCGCCGGCGGTCTTCGCGTCGACCGCCGAGGTGTCGAGCTTCGAGGGGTCGACGTTCATGCCCGAACCGGGACCGAAGACGTTGGCGGCGATCAGACCGATGAGCAGCGCGGCCGTCGAGGCGACCTCGAACCAGATCAGGGCCTTGAGCCCGATCCGCCCGAAGGCCTTCAGATTGCCGGCCTTGGCGATGCCGACGACGACCACGCAGAACACCAGGGGCGAGATGACCGTCTTGATGAGGCGGATGAAACCGTCGCCGAGCGGTTGGAAGGTCGTGGCCGTGTCCGGCCACAACCTTCCGACGACGATTCCGAGCACAAGCGCGACTCCGACTTGTGCGAACAGTGAGGTACGCAGCATGCGTGCGACGCGTCGCGGCAGGGACGGTACGGACTGCGGCACGGGCACTCCTCCGAAGGAACTTTCTGGTATGCGGAAAAGCACTTCCGCGTCGATCACTATCGAGGAGTTGCCGCTCGCGGGGAAGACCGCCGCGTTTCGTTGATGTAAATCATCGAACAGACGTCACATCGCACCCATTCGGCATCAACAGCCCATTCGGTCCTCCGTCAGCACTCCCTGTACGGAGACCAGCGAACGGTCGTAGCATCCGCCCGTTCCGTACGTTCGGTAGCGCTCACTCGTCGTCCCGACCGCATGCCGCTGGTCACGTGGCACGAACGCCGTGTACGTGGCGTCCCCCGTGTAGGTGTCGTCGAGCCGGGACCAGGCCGCGCGCCGCCCGTCCCGCGTCTCGGTGACCGTCGCCCGGTCGCCGAGCGTGAGCACGGTCCGCAGCCGGTCGCCCGCACCGAGCGTCGTGGTTCCGTCCATCGTGTACGACCGCTGTGTGCGCGTCGCCAGTGCCGGTCCGCGTCCGTCGACGGTGACCGTCTCGTCATCGCTCCATCCCGCGTCGAGCGCGTCGGGGTTCTCGCCGTCCGACCAGGTGTGCGTGGAAGTGTTGGCGAGGCTCCGGCGGACGGTCGTCGTCACCCGGCCGTGCGAGGTGTCGACGTACCCGGCGACGGTAAGCCGGTGGCCGCCCTCGGTGTCGAGACGGTGCTCCGCGCCGGGCGTGTACGTGGACGAGGCGGCGAGGTCGCCCGCCCGGACCTTCGTCAGGGCGCCGGTGACGTGCTCGCTCTTCGCGTCCTGCCAGACGAGGACGTTGACCGGGGTGCTCCAGCCGGTCTGCCCCTCGGGCACGCCGACGACGGAGACCTCGATCCGATGCGGGCGGCCGTCGTTGAGGAGGCCCGCGAAGGGGGTGAGGTCGAAGCGGAGGGGCTGGATGTCGAAGGCGCGGGGCCCCGGGACGACGTACCAGAGGAAGGGGTTCGACCAGCCGCCGGTCCATACGGTCGGGAACGGCGCGGCGATTCCGGCCGGTTGCCCGTCCACCGCGATCTGCACCTCGCGGTACGGTCCCTCGTCCGCCTTGCAGGAGTACGGCGCCTCATCGGGCACCGTCAGGTACCAGTACTCCTCGCAACCGCCGCCGGACCCGGTCGCGTACACCTCGGCGATGACGCGCTCGCTGTTGCGCGGGGTGGTGAGGGTGTCGCCGTCCTGGAGGGTGAGGACGCGGTCGGGGATGGTCCTCGCCGCCTTCGCGTCGGGCCTGCCCGCGTAGAAGGTCAGTGTGACCTTGACGTCAAGGATTCCGGTGTACGTGTCGTCGACGACGTTCCCGATGAGCATCTCCACGGGCTGCGCGGTGCGCAGGGTGTCGGCGTAGCGCGTGACGTCCTTCTCCACGGACCACTCGATGCCGTCGGGCGACGGCTGCGGGGTGGACGTCCGGAACACCTCGACACCGCCGATGTGCAGATAGCCGAGGCGATCGAACTGGCGGCCCTTCACCTTGCCGTCGAGACGCAGGACCACCTTGCTCCACCTCTTCCCGCAGTCCCCCGGTGGCGTATAGGTCCCCCGGTACGGCGTGAAGTCCTTGAACTGCGCCTCGGCGACCGTCACTTCGCACGACTTCGTGTTCTCGGGTCTGGTGACGGGCGGGGCGGCGGTGATCGGGTCGTGCCAGTCGGTGCCGAACTCGGCGGAGACGTCGAGGGATTCGGCGGACTGGGCGGACTGAGTGGACTGAGCGGACTGAGCAGTCCGGAGGGTGGCGCCTTGGGTGGGGGTGGCAGCGGATTGGGCGGGGGTGGCCCCGAGGAAGGTGCTCGCCAGGAGGGCCGCTCCGGCGAGCATGGACATGATGATCCGACTTCTCATGGTCGGAGTTCTACGGGGAGTCGGCACCCCGCCACAATGAGATCTCCGGCCACAAGAGTGCGCGGAAGCGCCTGGCGAGCGAGCGACAGGGCCCTGCGTCTCAGGCCTTCAGCTCCGCCCTGTCCCCCATGACGATCACCGGGTGCTGGGCCGGGTCGAGGGTGCGCAACAGGTACTCCATGCCCGACTTGGACAGGCTGACACAGGCCGAGGTGCCGCTGCCGTGGTCCATGTGCAGCCAGATGCTGCCGCCCTTCGTCTGGCCCTCGGGGCGCGTCGGGTCGATCGGCGAGGTGCCCTTGACGCGGTTGTAGTCGATGGCGATCACGTAGTCGAAGTCGTGCCAGTGCGACTTGGCCCAGTAGTGCGGGGCCTGGAACGACGCCGACCGGCTGTACGGGAGCTTGGCACCCGGGTCGGCGAGGACGCCTCCCGCGTCGCTGAGCGTGAACACACCGACGGGGCTGCGCCGGTCGCCCTCCCGATGGTCGGTGCTCCAGCCCTTCTTGCCGTTGTGGCCCTCCCAGCTGCGGGTCTTCTTCCAGGTGGAACCGCTCTTCGTGTACAGGACGACCGTGGCGTCCGCGTCATTCTCGCCTTCCCCGTAGACCGCGACGACCTGGCGGGACTCGGCGGGGATCTGCTTCTGGAGCCGGTCACCGACGTCCGGGACACGGGTCAGGTCCACGGTCCGCGCCTCGGCACGGTCGGCCTTGTCCCCGGACTTCGTGGCGTTCGTGTCGGCCTTGGCTCCGTCGGTCATGTCGCCCGAACCGCCGCACGCCGCCACGGACATCACCAGCGCACCGCAGACCACCGCCGCGAGCCCGACACGAGCCGCCCCCCTCATCGCACCGCCGTTGTGCGCACCGCCCGCGTCCACATCGCTCGCCACGCCGGTTCGTTCCCGCCTCGTACCGCCTATTCGCATGCGCTCCATCGTCGCACCGCGCACCGGACGCATGCGCCCGCCGTCCCGCTCGCCGGGCCTCACACGGGTGGTCAAGGCCGAAACTTTGCCCGGCACCGGAAAACCGTTTGCTTCCGACCAGGCTGCGACGCGAACCTTTCACGGCCGGTCGCTGGACCTCACCGCCCCTTTTCTCCCCACTTCTCCCCCCACCCTGACACGAGCCTCTGGGACGTCATGCAGATTCAAGACCTTCCGTATAAAGACCCGGGCGTGCCGGACGTACGCTCGGGTCCCCGATTCCTGTGGTGGCTCGGCCGGAATCAGCTCGGCGGGCAGTTCAAGGCGCTGGCATGGGGGTTGCTGCACTTCACCTCCGTGGCCGGGCTGCCGTTCTGCGTCGGCTTCGCCATCGAGGCCGTGGTCGACCGCTCCGGCTCCCGACTCGCCGTCGCGGGCGGGCTGCTGGTGCTGTGCGGGTTCACCATCGCGCTGGGCGACACCTTTCTGCACCGGTCTGCTGTCACCAACTGGATCACGGCGGCCGCGCGCGTCCAGCAGCTGCTGGCCCGCAAGACGGCCCAGCTCGGCTCGGCGCTGACGCGGCGGGTGGCGGCCGGTGAGGTCGTCGCGGTCTCCACGGGCGACGTCGAGAGGATCGGCTGGTTCGTCGAGGCCGTCTCCCGGTTCGCCGCCGCCGCCCTATCCGTGATGCTGGTCTGTGTCGGCCTGGTCGTCTACCAGCCCGCGCTCGGCATCGTCGTCGCCGTGGGTGTTCCCGTCCTCGCCCTGTCCGTCCTGCCACTGCTGCCCCGCGCGACCCGGCGTGCCGACTTCCAGCGCGAGAAGGCGGGCCGCGCCACCGAGCTGGCCTCCGACACCGTCGCGGGCCTGCGTGTCCTGCGCGGCATCGGCGGTGAGGACCTCTTCCTGGACCGCTACCGCCGGGCCTCCCAAGAGGTCCGCCACGCCGCCGTCCGCAGCGCCCGTATGTGGGCCCTGATCTCCGGCATCCAGGTCCTGCTGCCCGGGCTGCTGATGATCGCGGTCGTCTGGCACGGCGTGGGTCTCGCCCAGGAGGGCCGGATCACGGTCGGCCAGCTGGTCACCGTGTACAGCGCGGTCATGCTGCTGGCGTATCCGCTCAGGCACTTCGAGGAGATCGCGATGGCGTACTCCTTCTCCCGTCCGTCCGCCAAGCGGGCCGCCGGGGTGCTGTCGCTGGAGCGGGCCACGGACATCGAAGGGTCCCGCGAGGCCGTCGTGCCCACCGGGGACCTGTACGACCCGGCAACCGGACTGCTCGCGCCCGCCGGGTGTCTCACCGCAGTGGTGTGCGGCGACCCGGACGCGGCCGGACGACTGGCGGAACGACTGGGCGGCCACGCCTCGGAGGAGGGCACCTCCGTGCTCCTCGACGGCGTACCGCTCGACGAACTGCCCCTCGACTCCGCCCGCACGGCCGTCCTCGTCCAGGACAAGGACCCGGTGCTGCTCTCCGGGACGCTGCGCGAACTCCTCGACGTCCCCGCCTCGGGCGCGGTCACCGCCGAGGAGGCGCTGGCCGCCGCGCAGTGCGGTGACGTGCTGGAAGCCCTGGTCCAGGGGTCTCTGGACGCCGAGGACCCGATGGACGCGCGGATCACCGAGCGCGGCCGGTCCCTGTCCGGCGGCCAACGCCAGCGGCTCGCACTGGCCCGGTCCCTGATCACGGACCCAGGTGTACTGGTCCTGGACGAGCCGACCTCCGCCGTCGACTCGCACACCGAGGCCCGGGTCGCCGACGGCATCCGGTCGCTGAGGGCCGGCAGCACGACGGTCGTCTTCACCTCCTCGCCCCTCCTCCTGGACCTCGCCGAACGCGTCGTCCTGGTGCACGAGGGCGAGGTAGCGGCGGTCGGCCTGCACCGCGACCTGGTGCACAACGAACCCCGGTACCGGGCCGTCGTCACCCGCGAGACCGACGAGAAGGCCGCCCGGGCCAACGGGCCGGAGGCGCAGGCGGCAATGACCGACGAGGCGGAGGCGCAGGCGGCAATGACGGACGGGGCGGGGGCTGAGGCCGTTGTGCCTGGTGGACCGGAGGCGAGGCCAGAGGCGAAGGCGGCAGCGACTGCTGGTGGGCCGGACGCGAATGCCGCGTCGGCCGGCAGGCCGGACGAGAACGCGGTCCCGGCCACCGGACCCGCCAAGAAGGCTGCCTTCGCCGGCCGACCGCAAGACCACAAGGCCGCTTTCAACGACGTGCTGGACGAGCTTGAAGAAATCGAGGAAACCGCATGATCGGCGTGGCGCCACCGGCCTACGACCCTGCCGCCCCGACGACGGCGAACACCCTGCCCGTCGGCGCCCCCGCGACCGTACGCGCCTACGTGGCCGAACTGTTCCGCCGGCACCGCCGGGCTTTCGTCGTGCTCATCACCGTCAACACGGTCGCGGTGGTGGCCTCGATGGCGGGCCCCTACCTGCTCGGCGCACTCGTCGAACGGGTCTCCGACGGTGCGCGTGAGCTCCATATGGAACTCACGGCGACGGTGTTCGTCGTCGCTCTCGTCATCCAGGCCGTCTTCGTACGAGAGGTGCGACTGCGCGGCGCCATGCTCGGCGAGCGGATGCTGGCCGACCTCCGCGAGGACTTCCTCGTACGGTCGGTCGGACTGCCGCCGGGCGTCCTGGAACGCGCCGGCACGGGTGACCTGCTCTCCCGCATCACCACGGACATCGACCGGCTCGCCAACGCCATGCGCGAGGCCGTGCCCCAGCTGGCGATCGGCGTTGTGTGGGTGGCGCTGCTCCTCGGCGGGCTCGCCGTGACCGCACCCCCACTGGCCCTCGCCGTACTGCTGGCCCTGCCTCTGCTGGTGCTCGGCTGCCGCTGGTACTTCAAGCGCGCCCCCTCCGCCTACCGCTCGGAGTCCGCCGGGTACGCCGCCGTCGCCGCCGTGCTCGCGGAGACCGTGGACGCCGGCCGCACGGTCGAGGCCCACCGCCTCGGCACGCGCCGCATCGATCTGTCGAACCAGCGTGTCCGCGAGTGGACCGCCTGGGAGCGGTACACGCTGTGGCTGCGGTCGGTGCTCTTCCCGGTCATCAACCTCACGCACACCACGGTCCTCGGCTCGGTCCTGATCATCGGCGGGGTGTTCGTCCTGCAGGGCTGGATCGGGCTCGGCCAGCTGACCACGGGCGCGCTCATCGCCCAGATGCTCGTCGACCCGATCAACCTGATCCTCCGCTGGTACGACGAACTGCAGGTCGCCGAGGTGTCGCTGGCCCGTCTGGTCGGGGTGCGGGACATCGAGCCGGACGCGGGAGACCGGGGCGTAACCCCCGAGGGACGCCATGTCCACGCCGACCGGGTGCGCTTCGGGTACCGCGAAGGCGTCGACGTCCTGCGCAAGGTGTCCCTGGAGGTCTCGCCCGGCACCCGACTCGCTCTCGTCGGCCCGTCCGGCGCTGGCAAATCGACCCTGGGCAGGCTCCTCGCCGGGATCTACGCCCCCCGCGACGGCCGCATCACCCTGGGTGGCGCCGAGCTGTCCCGGATGCCCGCCGAGGACGTCCGCTCCCACGTGGCGCTGGTCAACCAGGAGCACCATGTGTTCGTCGGCTCCCTGCGCGACAACCTGCTCCTCGCCCGCACGAGTGCGCAGGACACCGAGCTGTGGGCGGCGCTGGGCGCGGTCGACGCCGACACCTGGGCACAGGCACTGGACGAGGGGCTGGACACCGAGGTCGGCTCCGGCGGGGTCGCGCTCACCCCGGCGCAGGCCCAGCAGATCGCGCTCGCCCGGCTGGTTCTCGCCGACCCGCACACGCTTGTCCTGGACGAGGCGACCTCGCTCCTCGACCCGCGCGCGGCCCGCCATCTGGAACGCTCCCTCGCCCGCGTCCTCGACGGCCGCACCGTCGTCGCCATCGCCCACCGGCTGCACACCGCCCACGACGCCGACGTCATCGCCGTTGTCGAGAACGGCCGCATCAGCGAACTGGGCAGCCACGACCAACTGGTCGAGGCGGACGGCGCGTACGCCGCCCTGTGGAGGTCGTGGCACGGCTGACCGGGGCGGGGCCGGGACCGTCGCGGGTGCGGCCGGCGGACGCGGGGCTACCGGCTCGTGCCCGGTGAACCTGCCCGGAGCCGTCATAGTCCCGGGCGTGGTCGGTCGGCGCGGCGCCGCAGCCCTCGCGCGTGCGGTGGCTTTCGGCAGGGGCACCGCAGCCCACACCCGGGCCACGGGCGGTTGCGGGGCCACGCGCCGCGCCCTGGCGCCGGCCCCGGATCGGACGCGGCCCGGACGAGCAGCGGTCGGGTCGTCCTGCGGCTGCCGGTCCCCTGCCGTTGCGCGGTGGCGAACGCGAGTGGAAGGCTGGTGGTGGGCACTGATTCGGGGGACGCCCGTGAGCCGCCCGGTTCGCGGGGTTCGGGCCGTCGCCCAGCGGTCCGCGGGCCCATCGTCGCCGAGCGGTGGCACCGGGCCCGTCCCACCACTGGAGGTACCCGTGGACAGAGCCGGCGGATGGGGAGACGACGTCTACCAGCCAGACGGATCCGAGATCCAGGACGACGCGGGGCTGCTGGACGCCGAGGACACCCTGGTCGCCGACGGTGTGGCCGACCCCCTCGATCGGGGCTGGTCCCCACCGGATCGGCCATGGGCGGTGGAGCACACCGGAGTGACGGCGGCGGAGCGGCTGCGCGGCGAGACCCTGGAGCAACGCCTCGCCGAGGAGCTCCCGGACATCGCCTCCCCCGACGGGGACGGCATCGGCGACTCCCAGGACACCGACGGCGAGCCCCTGGACAACGAGGTGGGAGACCTCCGCTCCGGCCGTCTCGTCGCTCCCGACGAGGGCGCACACGAGGACGAGGAGAGCGGGCTGATCGCCACCGACGTGGGCATCGACGGGGCGGCCGCCTCCGCCGAGGAGGCGGCGATGCACATCGTGGACGAGGATTCCCCTTCGGGCTGACCCGGTTTCGAAGACGTCGGCCGAGGTCGAACAGCGCGTCAGATGAAGTTCAGCGCTGCCGCCGCGCCCACTCCCCCGAGCACCATGAACACCGGCATCAGCACCCGCAGCTCCACCCAGCTGCCGGCCCGGAACCGCATGGCCTTCGGCGGGCCCAGGGGGTACCAGCGCCTGCGCCCTATCGGTATCGGCCACAGGATCGGGCAGCCCGACACGGTCAGCGAGTCCCCGATGTCGTGCACCAGCGCACCGAGCACGATCGGCAGCCCGAGCCACAGGTACTCCTGGCCCGGCTGTGTGAACAGCCAGTCCGCCCCGTTGCCCGGCTTGTCCAGGACACCCGCGAGGATCCAGGCGCTGGTCGCCGCCAGCAGCCACACCAGCACATCGCTGCTGGAGCCCCGGGCCGCCCGCCACAGCAGCCCTTCGATCGCCAGCACCATGTGAACGAAGAGGATGGCCAGCACCGCCCAGCGTCCGCCCGTGATGGCGGTGACGGAGGCACCGGCACCGAGCAGTGCCGCCCACAGCCAGGTGTGCGTGAGCGTGCGATGCCCACCCGAGCGGCGCGGGTCGCCCTGCTTCTTCGTCGCCTTGTAGACGGCGTAGGAGAGCTTGTCGACGATCTCGCACACCCAGCGTGACAGCGGACCGAAGGACCGCGAGATCGTGGCCGCCTTGTGGTCCAGGTCGGGGGCGAGCGCGGCACCCGCGCAGATCAGCGCACCGACCAGGAGGACCGGCCAAGGCATCATGTGCCCGGCGGCGGCCGCTGCCGCCCCTACGCCGAGCCAGGCCGCGGCTCCCGACAGTGAGTGTGCTGGTCCCATCATGGCCGTGCCCCGTCCCATTCCGTTCGTGCCGCTGTCCAGGCGCCTTGTGCCGCTGTCCAGTTGTCCAGGTGCGCTGACGTTCCGTCGGTGCCACAGCGTAGCGTTCGCGATCTTCGGTCCGGCATCCGATTCCCCCATCGGGTGCGCGGGCAGGCAAGATGGGGACGTGACCCTCATCGATCAGCTGCCGCGGACCGCCGACCCCGACGCCCTCTACGAAGCCTTCGAGTCGTGGGCCCAGGAGCGCGGTCTCACCCTCTATCCGCATCAGGAGGAGGCGCTCATCGAGGTGGTCTCCGGCGCGAACGTGATCGTGTCGACGCCCACCGGCTCCGGCAAGAGCATGATCGCGGCGGGAGCGCACTTCGCGGCCCTCGCCCGGGACGAGGTCACCTTCTACACAGCCCCGATCAAGGCACTCGTCTCGGAGAAGTTCTTCGAGCTGTGCAAGATCTTCGGCACCGATAACGTCGGCATGCTCACCGGCGACGCCTCCGTGAACGCCGACGCCCCCGTCATCTGCTGTACCGCCGAGGTGCTGGCGTCCATCGCGCTGCGAGACGGCAAGCACGCCGACGTCGGCCAGGTCGTGATGGACGAGTTCCACTTCTACGCAGAGGCCGACCGCGGCTGGGCCTGGCAGATCCCGATTCTGGAGCTGCCGCAGGCCCAGTTCATCCTGATGTCGGCGACGCTCGGCGACGTCTCGATGTTCGAGAAGGACCTCACCCGGCGAACCGGCCGCCCCACCTCGGTGGTCCGCTCGGCGATCCGCCCGGTGCCGCTCTCCTACGAGTACGTACTGACCCCGATGACGGAGACACTCACGGAGTTGCTCGCCACCAAGCAGGCTCCCGTCTACATCGTGCACTTCACTCAGGCGCAGGCCGTGGAGCGGGCGCAGGCGCTGATGAGCATCAACATGTGCACGCGGGAGGAGAAGGACCGGATCGCCGAGCTGATCGGCAACTTCCGCTTCACCACCAAGTTCGGCCGCAACCTCTCCCGTTACGTGCGCCACGGCATCGGTGTCCATCACGCCGGCATGCTGCCCAAGTACCGGCGGCTGGTGGAGAAGCTCGCCCAGGCCGGTCTGCTGAAGGTCATCTGCGGCACGGACACGCTCGGCGTCGGTGTCAACGTCCCCATCCGCACCGTGCTGTTCACCGCCCTCACGAAGTACGACGGCAACCGGGTGCGGACGCTGCGGGCCCGTGAGTTCCACCAGATCGCGGGCCGCGCCGGGCGGGCCGGCTTCGACACGGCGGGCTACGTGGTGGGGCAGGCGCCCGAGCACGTCATCGAGAACGAGAAGGCGCTCGCCAAGGCGGGTGACGACCCGAAGAAGCGCCGCAAGGTGGTCCGCAAGAAGGCGCCCGAGGGGTTCGTCGGCTGGACGGACAGCACCTTCCAGAAGCTCATCACCTCCGACCCTGAACCGCTCACCTCCCGCTTCCGGGTCACCCACACGATGCTGTTGTCCGTGATCGCCCGGCCGGGCAACGCCTTCGAGGCGATGCGCCATCTGCTGGAGGACAACCACGAGCCGCGCAAACAGCAGCTGCGTCACATCCGCCGCGCGATCGCGATCTACCGGTCGCTCCTCGACGGCGGCATCGTCGAGAAGCTCGACCAGCCGGACGCCGAGGGACGCATCGTCCGGCTGACGGTCGATCTTCAGCAGGACTTCGCGCTCAACCAGCCACTGTCCACCTTCGCGCTGGCCTCGTTCGAACTGCTGGACCCGGAGTCGCCGTCCTACGCCCTGGACATGGTGTCCGTCGTCGAGTCGACGCTGGACGATCCGCGGCAGATCCTCGCCGCCCAGCAGAACAAGGCGCGCGGTGAGGCCGTGGCCACGATGAAGGCGGACGGTGTCGAGTACGAGGAGCGCATGGAGCGGCTCCAGGACGTCAGCTACCCCAAGCCGCTGGAGGAGCTGCTCTTCCACGCGTACAACACCTACCGCAAGAGCCACCCCTGGGTCGGCGACCATCCGCTGTCGCCGAAGTCGGTGATCCGGGACATGTACGAACGGGCCATGTCCTTCACGGAGTTGGTGTCTCACTACGAACTGGCACGCACCGAGGGCATCGTGCTGCGCTACCTCGCCGGCGCCTACAAGGCCCTCGACCACACAGTCCCCGACGATCTCAAGTCGGACGACCTGGAGGACCTGATCGCCTGGCTCGGCGAGATGGTGCGCCAGGTCGACTCCAGCCTTCTCGACGAGTGGGAGAAGCTGGCCAACCCCGAGGAGATGACGGCCGAGGAGGCCCAGGAGAGGGCCGATCAGGTCAAGCCGGTCACCGCCAACGCACGCGCCTTCCGTGTCCTCGTCCGCAACGCCCTGTTCCGCCGTGTCGAGCTCGCCGCCCTCGACCAGGTGGGCGAGCTGGGTGAGATGGACGCCGAGTCCGGCTGGGACGCCGAGCGGTGGGGCGAGGCGATGGACAAGTACTGGGACGAGTACGAAGACCTCGGCACCGGTCCCGACGCCCGTGGCCCCCGGCTGCTGATGATCGAGGAGGAGCCGCAGAACGGGCTGTGGCGCGTCCGGCAGACCTTCGCCGACCCGAACGGCGATCATGACTGGGGCATCAGCGCGGAGATCGACCTCGCGGCCTCCGACGCCGAGGGACGCGCCGTCGTCAAGGTCACCGACGTCGGTCAGCTGTGAGCACAGGAGAGGCCAGTACATGACGACCAACCCCGCCGAGCGGCTCGTCGACCTGCTCGACCTGGAGCAGATCGAGGTCAACATCTTCCGTGGGCGCAGTCCGCAGGAGTCCCTGCAGCGGGTCTTCGGCGGCCAGGTCGCCGGCCAGGCGCTGGTCGCCGCCGGACGCACCACGGAAGGCGACCGGCCGGTGCACTCGCTGCACGCGTACTTCCTGCGCCCGGGCCGTCCGGGGGTGCCGATCGTGTACCAGGTCGAGCGGGTCCGCGACGGGCGGTCGTTCACCACACGCCGGGTCACCGCCGTGCAGCAGGGCCGCACGATCTTCAATCTGACCGCCTCCTTTCACAAGCCTGAAGAGGGGAGCTTCGAGCACCAGCTGCCGCCGTCCCGGAAGGTGCCGGATCCCGAGTCGCTGCCGACGGTGTCGCAGGAGATCACCGAGCATCTGGGCGCGCTTCCAGAGCAGTTGGAGCGCATGGCCCGGCGTCAGCCCTTCGACATCCGGTATGTCGACCGGCTGCGCTGGACGCCCGAGGAGGTCGAGAACGCCGAGCCGCGCAGCGCGGTGTGGATGCGGGCCGTGGGACCCCTGGGGGACGACCCGCTCGTGCACACCTGCGCGCTGACGTACGCCAGCGACATGACCCTTCTGGACGCTGTCCGCATCCCGGTCGAGCCTCTCTGGGGGCCCCGTGGCTTCGACATGGCGTCGCTGGACCACGCCATGTGGTTCCACCGGCCGTTCCGCGCGGACGAGTGGTTCCTGTACGACCAGGAGTCCCCGATCGCGGTGGGCGGCCGCGGGC
>NZ_JBHVDX010000047.1:0-51749 GCF_042802555.1 Streptomyces sp. NPDC057474
GTTGATAGGCCAGATATGGAAGCCTGGTAACGGGTGGAGTTGACTGGTACTAATAGGCCGAGGGCTTGTCCTCAGTTGCTCGCGTCCACTGTGTTGGTTCTGAAACCACGAACAACCCCACGTCTGTCACAGAGCGTGGTGCGGTTGAGTTGTTTCATAGTGTTTCGGTGGTCATAGCGTGAGGGAAACGCCCGGTTACATTCCGAACCCGGAAGCTAAGCCTTACAGCGCCGATGGTACTGCAG
Organism: Streptomyces sp. NPDC057474; assembly: GCF_042802555.1. Lineage (NCBI taxonomy): Bacteria > Bacillati > Actinomycetota > Actinomycetes > Kitasatosporales > Streptomycetaceae > Streptomyces > Streptomyces sp. NPDC057474. The sequence goes on from NZ_JBHVDX010000047.1 coordinate 246, forward strand.
GGGGGACCCTGTGGGAGAGTAGGACGCCGCCGAACAAATATTGAGAGAGCTGGTCCCCGAATTTCGGTTCGGGGACCAGCTCTTTTTTGTTGGGCGTCACTTGGAGTTCACATTGCGCGACCAGGATCCGCGCCATGGGTACCGTTGGAATGCTCAGGGCCGCGGGTGTCGGCGCCGGTGACGAAGTGGTCGTGCCGGCTTTCGGGAACCCGGAGGTCGCTCAGGCGGTGAGCCTGGCAGGGGCTGTGCCGGTGTTCGCCGACATAGACCCGGTGACGTACTGCCTGGATGCCTCGGCTGTCGAGGCCGCGGTGACGTCTCGGACGGTGGCTGCGGTCGTCGTGCATCGCTTCGGGCGGTCCGCCGACATCGTGGCGCTGCGTCAAGTCGGTCAGCGGCATGGGCTGTTGGTGCTGGAACAGGGGGAGTCTGCGACGCCGTACAGCGAGTTGGGGGAGCGTCGCCAGAGGGCCGCGTATCTCAGTGCGAAGCTGAAGGGCGTACGGACTCCCGAAGGGTGTGACGGGCACACCTTCCAGCAGTACGTCGTACGGGTGCCCGGGAACGGGCGGCCGGATCGGGACGCCTTCGCGCGGGCCGTACGGGCCAAGGGAGTCGAGTGCAGTGTGCCGGTGAAGACGCCGGTGCACCGGATGCCCGGGTTCCGGCGGGACGTATGTCTGCCGGAGACCGAGCGGGCCGCAGACGAGACGCTGGCGTTGCCCATCGGCGGCGAGATGTCTCGGCGGGAACTGCAGCGACTGGTGTCCGCGTGCAATGCGCTCGGCGGGCCGCTGCAGCCGGCCTTCTAGGTCTCTTGATGTGCGGGGTTACTCGGGGGCGCGGGGGCGCGGGGAGCTGTAGGCAGTGCGCTGGGTGGTTCGAAGCGTCCGCCGGTTCGGGGTATGATCTATCTCGTTGCCGCGGGGGAAACCTCGGACAGGTGACAGGCCCCTATAGCTCAGTCGGTAGAGCGTCTCCATGGTAAGGAGAAGGTCAACGGTTCGATTCCGTTTGGGGGCTCAGCCAAAAGGCCCCGCCCGATTGGGCGGGGCCTTTGTCGTGTCCGGAGTCAGTCCGTCTGGAGGCCCGGGACGCGCATCGCCAGGATGGCCATGTCGTCGGAGGGAGCGTCGGAGGCGAAGCGTTCGACCGCGCGCATGACGCGGGCCGCGACCGCGCCCGCCGTGAGGCCTGTGCAGTTGGTGAGGACCTCCGTGAGGCCGTCGTCGCCCAACATGCGGGTGCCTTCCCGGCGTTCGGTGACGCCGTCCGTGACACAGAGGAGGACGTCGCCGGGGTCGAGGGTGACCGTCTGCTCGTACAGCTCCAGGTCCTCCATGACGCCGAGCAGAGCCTGGGGTTCGGCGGCGGGCTCGACCGTGCCGTCCTGGCGGAGGCGCAGCGGGAGCGGGTGGCCGGCGCAGACGACCTTCAGTACGGCGCTGCCGTCCTCCTGGGGCCACAGCTCGCCGTACAGGAGCGTCAGGAAGCGGCTGCGTGCGCCCTCGTCGATGATCGCGGAGTTGAGGCGCTCCAGGACCGCCGGGCCGCCGTAGCCCTCACGGGCCAGCAGGCGCAGGGCGTGGCGGGCCAGGCCGGTGACCGCGGCGGCCTCCGGGCCGGTGCCGCAGACGTCGCCGATGGCGAAGCCGTACGCGCCGTCGCGGATGGGGAAGAGGTCGTAGAAGTCGCCGCCCACCTCGTTGCCCTCGCCGGCCGCGCGGTAGATGACCTCGACCTCGACGCCGTCGATCAGGGGGAGCTCGGGCGGGAGGAGGCTGCGCTGGAGGGACTGGCTGATGGCCACGCGCTCCGAGTACAGGCGGGCGTTGTCCAGGGCGAGGGCGGCCCGGCGGGAGAGGTCCTCCGCCAGCTCCAGGATCTCCTGGCGGAAGTGCTCGTCCGTGGGCTTGCCGAGGGTCAGCATGCCGATGACACGGTTGCGGGCCACGAGCGGGAGTACGACGGTCTCGCCGCCCACCGCCGAGGCTGTCGCCAGCGTCGTGCCGATGCCCGAGCTGACCGTGGCGGGTTCGCCCAGGCCCAGGCTGCGCATGGAGGTGCGCAGGGCCGCCTGGTGGGCCGCCTCGGCGGGGGCCGTCCAGACGCGGGCGCCCGGTGTGGGGATGGGCTCCGGCGGGCGGATCTTGGAGAGGAGGGCCTTGAGGCCGTCGATGAGGTCCTCGTCCTCGTGCAGCACGTAACTGAGGTAGGGGTCCGAGGCCTGGTCGGCGATCGTGTAGACCGCGCACCAGGTGGCGAGGGTCGGGATCGTCATCTGGGCCATGAGGGCCAGGGTCTGGTCGCGGTCCAGGGTGCCTGCCAGGAGGTCGGAGGCTTCCACCAGGAAGCTCAGCGATCCGCGGCGCAGACGCTCCAGCTCGCCCAGACGGGCCGACTCGACAGCCAGGGCGATGCGGTCGGCGGCGAACTGGAGGCGCAGGGCCTCCTCGTTGGAGTACCGGCCCTGGGACTCGGCGGCGACGCCCAGGGAGCCTGTGAGGCGGCCCTCGACCTTGAGGGGGACCGTGACGACCGAGCGCATGCCCGTGCCGTTGAGGAGGGGGACGGCGCCAGGGACGGCCGTGAGGTCGTCGTGGACGGCGGGCATGCGGGCGGAGCCGTAGCGGCCTGGGCCGGCGTCGACGGGGACGCGGGCGAAGCGCTGGCGGGCCGAGGGGAGGCCCGTGGAGGCCCGTACCTCCAGCTCGGTCTCGTCGTCCGTGGCCAGGAGCAGGAAGGCGGAGTCGCCGTCGAGCATGTCGCGGGCGCGTTCGACCGTGCGCTGGAGGAGGCCGTCGAGGTCGTCTGGGGCGGGGGAGCCGATGAAGAGCTCGAAGGGGTCCGTGGCCTGGCCGTCGCCGGAACCGGAGCCGTCACCGGCCGGCATGCGGATCGGGGTCTGGAGGACGGCGCGCTCGTGGTCCCGTACGAGAAGGCAGACTGTGGAGGGGTCACCGGCCGCGTCGCGGACCCGGAGGTGGGAGGCGTAGACCGGAATCACACGGCCGTTGGCGCCGCGGATGCCGTAACTGCCCTCCCAGCGGGAGAGTTGGAGGGCCTCGGCGACGCCGGTGCTGGTGCCGGGGGTGTGCGGCCAGGCAGCGAGGTCGGTGAGAGGCTTGCCGATGACCTGGTCGGGGGCGTAGCCGAAGAGTTCCTCGGCGTCCTCGTTCCACGCGCCGATAGCGCCCGCGCGGTCGATCTGGACGACCGCGACGCGGACCCGGCCGTCGGCGAGCGGGAGCAGGTCGGCGGGGAGGGACGGGCCGGCCGAGCGGGTGCCCACCGGGCGGTCGGGGAGGTCGAGTTGGAACCAGACCTGCTTGTGCGTGGACGTGTATTCGACGCCCCAGCGGGAGGCCATCGCCGCGCACAGCTGGAGGCCCCGGCCGCCCTCGCGGTCCGGGCTGCCCATGTTGATGTGGCTGCCCTGGAGGGGGATCTCACGTTCGGGGTATCTGTCGGCGACCTCGATGCGTACGCCGTCGTCCGCGCGGAGACAGAGGACGTCGGCGTTGGTGCCGGCGTGGACGACCGCGTTGGTGACGAGTTCGCTGGTGAGGACCACCGCGTCGTCCACGATGTCGGCGAAGCCCCAGCCCTGGAGGGTGTCGCGGACGAACGAGCGGGCGATCGCGACGGATCGTGAGACGGCAGTGAAGCTGGCGGCCGCGCGCGCGGTGATCACAGAACTCCTTGTCCGGTTCTCGACGTGCGGGGATCCTGGGACGGCCTCCTGCCGTGGCAGAGGCTGGTACTCCGTCGGCCTGGGGTCCTGGGGGGTCTCCCCAGGATGCAGTCCGGTGGTCATGGTGCGGCCGCCCCTCCGATGCCTGCCCGCTCGTGCTCGTGCGCCACCGCCCAGGCCGGACGGGACCGGCATGGCTGGACAGCCGCATGCAAGGTTACTTACCTTCGCCGTCCATGCGGATGCCGGTCGTCTGTGTTTCCGTCCGGAGGTGTGCGGACCGTGTGCGAAGCTGCCGAACTGTTATGGCCTGGTTCAGCCATGGTGAAACACTGGGCAGGCTTCCGGGAGAAGGTCGAGCAAAGCCGAGTACCTTCCCAGTGCGCCGGGGAGTGGCACCCGGCCCGCTGAGCAGAAGTATCCGAGTACGAAGTGGTACGAGTGGTACGAGCAGTGTGAGCAGTACGAAGCGTTCGATCACGGCGAAGTACGTCTAGCAGGAACGGTCGACCCTTGCGGGAGGGGACACAGTGGAGTCTGGCGCAGCGACGCGGGGCACTAAGGCGCGCGCGAAAGGCGGACAGTCCCTAGGTGACCAGCGCACATCACGTAAACCGCGCAATGGGACCACGACCGTGGACACGGCTGCCCTGAACCGGCTGCTCACGGCGCTGGAGGCGATGCGGGACGGCAACTTCCGCAAGCGGCTGACCGTCTCGGGCGACGGTGTCATGTCCGAGGTCGCCGCCGTCTTCAACGAGGTGGCGGACCGGAACATGCACCTGACCGGCGAGTTGTCGCGGGTGCGGCGCGTGGTGGGGCGTGAGGGCAAACTCACCGAGCGGTTGGAGACGGGCGCCACCGAAGGGTCCTGGGCGGCCGCTATCGACGCCTCGAACGCGCTGGTCGACGACCTCGTACGGCCTGTCTCCGAGGTCAGCCGGGTGCTGTCGGCCGTCGCGGACGGTGATCTGTCGCCGCGCATGGAGCTGCGGACGCAGGCGCCGGACGGGAGCGGGCACCCGCTGCGCGGGGAGTTCCTGAAGGTCGGACGTACGGTCAACAACCTGGTCGACCAGCTGTCGACGTTCACCGACGAGGTCACGCGGGTGGCCAGCGAGGTGGGCACCGAGGGGAAGCTGGGCGGGCAGGCCAAGGTGCGCGGCATGTCCGGTTCGTGGAAGGACCTGACGGAGTCCGTCAACACGATGGCGTACCGGCTCACCGCACAGGTGAGGGACATCGCGCTGGTGACGACCGCGGTCGCGAAGGGTGACTTGTCCCGGAAGGTCACGGTTCACGTGGCCGGCGAGATGCTGGAGCTGAAGGAGACCGTCAACACGATGGTCGACCAGCTCTCCGCGTTCTCCTCCGAGGTGACCCGAGTCGCCCGTGAGGTGGGCACGGACGGGCAGCTCGGTGGTCAGGCCGAGGTGCCGGGTGTGGCGGGTGTGTGGAAGGAGCTCACCGATTCGGTGAACACCATGGCCGGGAATCTCACCGCGCAGGTGCGGGGGATCGCCCAGGTCACCACCGCGGTCGCCAACGGCGATCTGTCGCAGAAGGTCACCGTGCCCGCACGCGGTGAGGTCGCCAAGCTCGCCGAGACCATCAACCAGATGACCGAGACGCTGCGGATCTTCGCCGACGAGGTCACCCGTGTCGCCAACGAGGTCGGTGCCGAGGGCCGGCTGGGCGGTCAGGCGCAGGTGCCGGGCGCGGCGGGAACGTGGAAGGACCTCACCGATTCGGTGAACACGGTGTTCCGGAACCTCACCATTCAGGTGCGGGACATCGCGGCGGTGACCACCGCGGTCGCCAACGGCGACCTCTCGCAGAAAGTCACCGTGGACGTGGCCGGCGAAATGCTGGAGTTGAAGAACACCGTCAACGGGATGGTCGACCAGCTCTCGTACTTCGGTGACGAGGTCACGAGGGTGGCCAACGAGGTCGGTGCCGAGGGCCGGCTGGGCGGTCAGGCGCAGGTGCCGGGCGCGGCCGGTACGTGGAAGGACCTGACGGACTCCGTCAACACCGCGTTCCGAAATCTCACCGGACAGGTGAGGAACATCGCGGCGGTGACGACGGCCGTGGCCAACGGCGACCTCTCGCAGAAGGTCACCGTCGATGTCGCGGGCGAGATGCTCGAACTGAAGAACACCGTGAACACGATGGTGGACCAGCTGTCGTCGTTCGCCGACCAGGTGACGCGGATGGCCCGGGACGTGGGCACGGAGGGCCGTCTCGGCGGTCAGGCCCGCGTGGACGGCGTGTCCGGTACGTGGAAGGAACTCACCGACTCCGTCAACTCGATGGCGTCCAACCTCACCGGCCAGGTGCGGAACATCGCGCAGGTGACGACGGCCGTGGCGCGGGGCGACCTGTCCCAGAAGATCGACGTCGACGCGCGCGGCGAGATCCTGGAGCTGAAGAACACCATCAACACGATGGTGGACCAGTTGTCGTCCTTCGCGGACCAGGTGACCCGGGTCGCCCGGGACGTGGGCACGGAGGGCCGCCTCGGCGGTCAGGCGCAGGTGCCCGGGGTCGCCGGTGTGTGGCGCGACCTCACCGAGTCCGTGAACGGCATGGCGGGCAACCTGACCGGCCAGGTCCGCAACATCGCGCAGGTCGCCACGGCGGTGGCCCGCGGCGACCTCTCCCAGAAGATCACCGTGGACGCGCGCGGCGAGATCCTGGAGCTGAAGAACACGCTGAACACGATGGTGGACCAGCTGTCGTCCTTCGCGGAGGAGGTCACCAGGGTCGCCCGCGAGGTGGGTACGGAGGGCCAGCTCGGTGGTCAGGCCGAGGTGCAGGGTGTCTCCGGCACCTGGAAGGACCTCACGCAGTCGGTGAACTTCATGGCGAACAACCTGACGATCCAGGTGCGTCAGATCGCCGAGGTCACGACCGCGGTCGCCAAGGGCGACCTGTCGAAGAAGATCACCGTGGACGCGAAGGGCGAGATCCTCGAACTCGTCACCACCGTCAACACGATGGTCGACCAGCTGTCTTCCTTCGCCGAGCAGGTGACCCGGGTGGCCCGCGAGGTGGGCACCGAGGGCATCCTCGGCGGCCAGGCGCACGTGCCGGGCGTCACCGGCATCTGGAAGGACCTCAGCGGCAATGTGAACCTGATGGCCAAGAACCTGACCATGCAGGTGCGGAACATCTCCCAGGTCGCGGCGGCCGTCGCCAACGGCGACCTGACCCGTACGGTGACGATCGAGGCTGCCGGTGAGGTCGCGCAGCTCGCCGACACCTTCAACAGCATGGTGAAGACGCTGAGTTCCTTCGCCGACCAGGTCACCAAGGTGGCCCGTGAGGTGGGCACGGACGGGATCCTGGGCGGCCAGGCGCACGTGCCGGGTGTGGCGGGCACGTGGAAGGACCTCACCGAGTCCGTGAACTCGATGGCGTCCAACCTCACCGGACAGGTCCGCAACATCGCGATGGTGACGACCGCCATCGCCAAGGGCGACCTGACCAAGAAGATCGACATCGACGCGCGCGGCGAGATCCTTGAGCTCAAGACCACCATCAACACGATGGTCGACCAGCTGTCGTCCTTCGCCGAGGAGGTCACCCGGGTGGCCCGCGAGGTGGGTACCGAGGGGCAGCTGGGCGGTCTGGCGCGCGTGCGGGACGTCGACGGCACCTGGCGGGACCTCACCGAGTCGGTGAACGAGATGGCCGGGAACCTGACCCGGCAGGTGCGCGCCATCGCGCGCGTGGCCACCGCGGTGACCCGGGGCGATCTGAACCTCAAGATCGACGTCGACGCGTCCGGCGAGATCAAGGAGCTGCAGGACTACATCAACAAGATGATCGCCAACCTGCGCGACACCACGATCGCCAACCAGGAGCAGGACTGGCTCAAGGGCAACCTCGCCCGGATCTCGGCCCTGATGCAGGGCCGCCGGGACCTCGACGACGTGGCCTCGCTGATCATGAGCGAGCTGACGCCGGTGGTGTCCGCGCAGCACGGCGCGTTCTTCCTCGCGCTGCCGTTCCTCGACGGCAAGGACCTGGCCCCGGACAACGACGACCAGTACGAGCTGCGCATGCTCGGCTCGTACGGCTACTCCATGGGCTCCATGCCGACGTCGTTCCGGCCCGGTGAGGCGCTGGTCGGGACGGCCGCGAAGGAGAAGCGCACGATCCTGGTGGAGAACGCCCCGAGCGGCTATCTGAAGATCTCCTCCGGGCTGGGTGAGGCTCCGCCCGCGCAGGTCATCGTGCTGCCGGTGCTCTTCGAGGGGACCGTGCTCGGGGTCATCGAGCTGGCGTCGTTCACACCGTTCACGCAGATCCAGAAGGACTTCCTGAGCCAGATCGCGGAGATGATCGCGACGAGCGTGAACACCATCTCCGTCAACACCAAGACCGAGGTGCTGCTGAAGCAGTCGCAGGAGCTGACCGAGCAACTGCGTGAGCGGTCCGACGAGTTGGAGAACCGGCAGAAGGCCCTCCAGGCGTCCAACGCCGAACTGGAGGAGAAGGCCGAGCTGCTGGCCCGGCAGAACCGCGACATCGAGGTCAAGAACACCGAGATCGAGGAGGCGCGGCAGGTCCTGGAGGAGCGCGCCGAGCAGCTCGCGGTCTCCATGCGCTACAAGAGCGAGTTCCTCGCGAACATGTCACACGAGCTGCGCACGCCGCTCAACTCGTTGCTGATCCTCGCCAAGCTGCTCGCCGACAACGCCGAGTCGAATCTGACGCCCAAGCAGGTCGAGTTCGCCGAGACCATCCACGGGGCGGGTTCCGACCTGCTCCAGCTGATCAACGACATCCTGGACCTGTCGAAGGTCGAGGCGGGCAAGATGGACGTCTCGCCGACCCGTATCGCCCTCGTCCAGCTCGTCGACTACGTGGAGGCCACCTTCCGGCCGCTGACCGCGGAGAAGGGCCTCGACTTCTCCGTACGGGTCTCGCCGGAGCTGCCCGCCACGCTGCACACGGACGAACAGCGGCTGTTGCAGGTGCTGCGGAACCTGCTGTCCAACGCGGTGAAGTTCACCGACTCCGGGGCTGTGGAGCTGGTCATCCGGCCGGCCGGCGCGGATGTGCCGGTGGCCATCAAAGAGCAGCTGCTGGAGGCGGGCTCGCTGCGGGACGCGGACGCCGGCATGATCGCGTTCTCGGTGACGGACACGGGCATCGGCATCGCGGCCAGCAAGATGCGGGTCATCTTCGAGGCGTTCAAGCAGGCGGACGGCACCACGAGCCGCAAGTACGGCGGGACTGGTCTGGGGTTGTCCATCTCGCGGGAGATCGCCCGGCTGCTGGGCGGCGAGATTTACGCACAGAGCGAGCCCGGACGCGGCTCCACCTTCATCCTCTATTTGCCGCTGCACCCGAGCGAACTGCCCCCGCAGGGCTACGCGCACAACGCGCCCGCCGCGCTGGAGGCGGGGGAGCTGCTGGCCTCCGAGAACGAGCTGGCCGAGCGCACCGAGACGCCGGCCGAGGTGAAGTCGTACCGGGAGACCCAGAGCGGGGCCGCCGCGCTCTTCAGGCGGCGCCGCAGGTCCGTGTCGGCCGGCTCCCCGTCCGCCCTGTACCAACAGGGCAACGGGCAGGCGCAGGAGCACTGGGCGCAGCAGGCCGCCCAGGAGGCGGCATCGCAGTCGCGCCCGACGGTCCGCTTCGACGGCGAGAAGGTGCTCATCGTCGACGACGACATCCGCAACGTGTTCGCGCTCACCAGCGTCCTGGAGCAGCACGGCCTGTCCGTGCTGTACGCCGAGAACGGCCGTGAGGGCATCGAGGTCCTGGAGCAGCACGACGACGTGACGGTCGTTCTGATGGACATCATGATGCCTGAGATGGACGGATACGCGACGACCACGGCGATCCGCCGGATGCCCCAGTTCGCCGGACTGCCGATCATCGCGCTGACGGCCAAGGCGATGAAGGGTGACCGGGAGAAGGCGATCGATTCGGGAGCCTCGGACTATGTGACGAAACCGGTCGATCCGGATCATCTGCTGTCGGTCATGGAGCAGTGGATGCGGAGTGAGTGACCGGGAGTGCGGCAGGTGGTCACAACCCGTTGGGCGGCGCACGGAGTTGCTGACTGAGTGTGGCCGAGGTCGTGTAGAAACGCGGGAATCGGGGAACCTTCTGGTCCCCTGCTGCGTTTCTGCTACGAGCACAGTGACATCATGGTGACAGGGTGTGGCGACAGGCGGGGTGCGGCTACGATGACCGGCACAAGGACGGGTGGCGCGAGGGAGTCGTCCCCTGGGGTGACGCCGAGTGGTGTCACGTCGAGTCCTGTGGACAGGGGAGGCCCCAAGCCGGGGCGAGGAGGGCGGGCCATGGTGCAGAAGGCCAAGATCCTCCTGGTCGATGACCGGCCGGAGAATCTGTTGGCGCTGGAGGCCATCCTCTCCGCGCTCGATCAGACACTGGTGCGGGCATCGTCCGGGGAGGAAGCGCTCAAGGCGCTGTTGACGGACGACTTCGCGGTCATTCTGCTGGACGTCCAGATGCCGGGAATGGACGGTTTCGAAACAGCCGCGCACATCAAGCGGCGTGAACGGACCCGGGACATCCCGATCATTTTCCTCACCGCCATCAACCACGGACCGCACCACACGTTCCGTGGGTACGCGGCGGGTGCGGTCGACTACATCTCGAAGCCGTTCGACCCATGGGTGCTGCGCGCCAAGGTCTCGGTGTTTGTCGAGCTGTACATGAAGAACTGCCAGCTCAGGGAGCAGGCGGCGCTGCTGCGGCTCCAGTTGGAAGGTGGCGCCAAGGGCACCGCGGGCGGTTCCAAGGAGCCCTCCGGCGGCATTCTCGCCGAGCTCTCCGCGCGGCTCGCGGCTGTCGAGGAACAGGCGGAGGCGCTGTCCAAACAGCTCGACGACGACTCCGCGGACGCGGCCGCCGTGGCCACCGCGGCCCATCTCGAACGCAAACTGACGGGCCTGCGCAGGGCGCTGGACGCCTTGGAGCCGGGCACGGGCGGACCCTCGTCGGTGTCGTCGCAGAACTGAGCACGTTCCGGAGCGCGGGCCGGGGTCACGCAAGTGGCCCAGGCCCGTGCCCCGTTGTGACAGGTGGCCGTGCGGACTGAGGGCGTGCCAGGCCGGCCGTGTCAGCTTCGGGGCCTCAAGTGCGCGACACGAACGGGTGAAGCGGTAGGCACACGTGTCGGCTGTGGCCTCCACCGGTAACCTCACACTCATGGCCTCACGTCAGTCCGCAGCGAAGAAGCCGCCCGCGAAGAAGGCGGCCGCTCCGACGAAGGCTCCGGCGAAGAAGGCCCCCGCGAAGAAAACCGCCGCCAAGAAGGCACCCGCCAAGAAGGCGACGGCGAAGAAGACGGCCCCTCCGAAGCCGGCGCCCAACCCCACCGGAGGCGTGTACAGACTCGTACGCGCCATCTGGCTCGGTGCCGCGCACGCCGTCGGCGCCGTCTTCCGCGGCATAGGGCAGGGCGCGAGGGGTCTCGACCCGGCGCACCGCAAGGACGGCGTCGCGCTCCTGCTGCTCGCCCTCGCCCTGATCGTCGCCGCCGGCACCTGGTCCAATCTGCACGGCCCGGTCGGCGATCTCGTCGAGATGCTCGTGACCGGTGCCTTCGGCCGGCTCGACCTGCTCGTGCCGATACTGCTCGCGGTCATCGCCGTACGGTTCATCCGGCACCCCGAGAAACCCGACGCCAACGGCCGCATCGTCATCGGCCTGTCCGCGCTCGTCATCGGCGTGCTCGGACAGGTCCACCTCGCCTGCGGCTCGCCCGCCCGCAGCGTCGGCATGCAGGCGATAAAGGACGCCGGGGGGCTCATCGGCTGGGGCACGGCGACCCCGCTGACGTACACCATGGGCGACGCCCTCGCCGTGGCGATGCTCGTGCTGCTCTCGGTCTTCGGGCTGCTCGTCGTCACCGCGACGCCGGTCAACGCGATCCCGCAGCGGCTGCGGCTGCTCGGACAGAAGCTGGGCATCGTCGCGGACGACGAGGACGACGACGAGTACGGCGAGGACGACGCCCGCTACGCCGAGCAGTGGCGCGGTTCGCTGCCCGCGCGCCCCCGCAGGCGCGGCTCGGACCCCGAGCCGTACGACCCCGACGGCGCCGAGCAGGAGGCCCTCACCAGGCGCCGCCCGAGGCGCTCCGCGGTACGGCAGCCCGACCCGAATCGCCCGATGGACGCCGTGGACGTCGCCGCGGCCGCCGCCGCAGCGCTCGACGGGGCCGTGCTGCACGGGATGCCACCGTCGCCGGTGGTCGCCGACCTCACCCAGGGCGTGAGTGTGGGGGACCGCGAGGAGACCACCCCCGTTCCGGCCGCGCGCAGCAAGACGCCCAAGCAGGAACCCCCGGCCGCCAAGCCGCCCAAGGGCGCCCGGCAGGACACCCTGGTGCCGGACCTCACCAAGCAGGCCCCCGACGCGCCCCGCGAGCTGCCGCCGCGCGCCGAACAGCTCCAGCTCTCCGGCGACATCACCTACTCCCTGCCCTCGCTCGACCTCCTGGAGCGGGGCGGCCCCGGCAAGACACGCAGCGCCGCCAACGACGCCATAGTGGCCTCCCTCTCGAACGTGTTCTCCGAGTTCAAGGTCGACGCCTCCGTCACCGGCTTCACCCGCGGGCCGACGGTCACCCGCTACGAGGTCGAGCTGGGCCCGGCGGTCAAGGTCGAGCGGATCACCGCGCTGACCAAGAACATCGCCTACGCCGTCGCCAGCCCGGACGTACGGATCATCAGCCCGATCCCCGGCAAGTCGGCCGTCGGCATCGAGATCCCCAACACCGACCGCGAGATGGTCAACCTCGGCGACGTACTGCGCCTCGCGGACGCGGCCGAGGACGACCACCCGATGCTGGTCGCGCTCGGCAAGGACGTCGAGGGCGGCTATGTGATGGCCAATCTGGCGAAGATGCCGCATGTGCTCGTCGCAGGTGCGACCGGCTCGGGTAAATCGTCGTGTATCAACTGCCTGATCACCTCCGTCATGGTCCGCGCGACCCCCGAGGACGTCCGCATGGTCCTCGTCGACCCCAAGCGCGTCGAGCTGACCGCGTACGAGGGCATCCCGCACCTCATCACGCCGATCATCACCAACCCCAAGCGGGCCGCCGAGGCGCTCCAGTGGGTAGTGCGCGAGATGGACCTGCGCTACGACGACCTGGCCGCGTTCGGCTACCGGCACATCGACGACTTCAACGAGGCCATCCGGAACGGCAAGGTCAAGCTGCCCGAGGGCAGTGAGCGAGAGCTGTCCCCGTACCCGTACCTGCTGGTGATCGTGGACGAGCTGGCCGACCTGATGATGGTCGCGCCGAGGGACGTCGAGGACGCGATCGTGCGCATCACGCAGCTCGCGCGCGCGGCCGGCATCCATCTGGTGCTCGCCACACAGCGGCCGTCCGTGGATGTCGTCACCGGTCTGATCAAGGCGAACGTGCCCTCGCGGCTCGCCTTCGCCACCTCCTCGCTCGCCGACTCGCGCGTCATCCTCGACCAGCCCGGCGCCGAGAAACTGATCGGCAAGGGCGACGGGCTGTTCCTGCCGATGGGGGCGAACAAACCGACCCGTATGCAGGGCGCGTTCGTGACCGAGGGTGAGGTCGCGGCGATCGTCCAGCACTGCAAGGACCAGATGGCGCCCGTCTTCCGGGACGATGTCACCGTGGGCACCAAGCAGAAGAAGGAGATCGACGAGGAGATCGGCGACGACCTCGACCTGCTGTGCCAGGCGGCCGAACTGGTCGTCACCACGCAGTTCGGTTCGACCTCCATGCTCCAGCGCAAGCTGCGCGTCGGCTTCGCCAAGGCCGGGCGGCTGATGGACCTCATGGAGTCGCGGGGCATCGTGGGGCCGAGCGAGGGCTCCAAGGCACGTGACGTTCTTGTGAAACCCGACGAGCTGGACGGCGTACTGGCCGTGATCCGGGGGGAGACTGAGGCGTAAGGCCGCAAGCGGGATCGCGGAGGGGCGCACGGCAGGGAAAACCGGTTGTCCGACGGGCGGAACGCGGATGCAATTACGGCATCCAGGTATTCGAACGTGACTCACCCGTAAGGAAATAGTGAGCAACCGTTTCCCCTCGGCGTACGTCAAGTTGGACGAGGGGACAGCCTCGTGCCCCACCCTCACCACCAGCAGGATGTCCGGCCATTCTGATGGCGTACAAAGTCCACCGCCCGGTTGCCCCACCCTTTCGTACCCCCCCTAGACTGAACCTCCAGCACAGGTGGCTACACGCTCGAAAGGCGCCCCCGTGTCCATCGGCAACTCCCCTGACGGCAACTTCCCCGAAGACGAGCGTCCGTTCGAAGACGACCGTGACGAACGCTCGGCGGAACGCCCCTCGATCGGCCGTGCCCTCCAACAGGCACGCATCGCGGCCGGGCTGACCGTCGACGACGTCAGCAACGCCACCCGGGTCCGCATGGCCATCGTGCACGCGATCGAGCAGGACGACTTCGCCTCCTGCGGTGGCGACGTCTACGCGCGCGGTCACCTCCGCACCCTCGCACGCGCTGTGGGCATCGACCCCGTCCCGCTGCTCGCGCAGTTCGACGAGGCCCACGGCGGGCGGCCTGCGCCGACCCCGGCGGCCCCGCTGTTCGAGGCGGAGCGGATCCGTCCCGAGCGGCGTGGCCCCAACTGGACCGCCGCCATGGTCGCCGCGATCGTCGCGGTGATCGGCTTCGTCGGGTTCACCGCGTTCAACGGCAACGACGACGGCGACACCACGCAGGTCGCCGAGGGCTCCACGCCGACCACCAGCAAGCCCGCCTCGCCCACGCCCAAGGCCGACAAGCCCGACGCCGACCCGAAGCCCGACCCGACCGACAGCGCCATCGCGGCCGCGCCTCGTGGCAAGGTGACCGTCCAGGTCAGTGCCGCCGACGGCCGCAGCTGGATCTCCGCCAAGGACCACAACGGCCGGCTTCTGTGGGACGGCCTGCTCAAGCAGGGCCAGTCCAAGACCTTCCAGGACAGCTCCAAGATCGACCTCGTCCTCGGTGACGCCGGGGCCATCCAGCTCTACGTCAACGGCAAGAAGATCGAGGACGACTTCCAGCCCGGCCAGGTCGAACGCCTGACCTATACGAAGGGCGACCCCGAGGTCGGCTGACCCTTCGGATCGCGCCGGGGGCAGGCACAGACACCACAGAGGGAAACGCGGGTACGGGGTTGGCCAAGATCGGCCAACCCCGTCGACGTGGGCTGTCAGTGGGACGAAGTAGTCTTGAGCCCATGCCTGAACGCCGTACCGTCGCACTCGTCACTCTTGGCTGCGCCCGTAACGAGGTGGACTCGGAGGAGCTCGCAGGCCGCTTGGAGGCGGACGGCTGGGAGCTCGTCGAGGACGCCGAGGAAGCGGACGTCGCGGTCGTCAACACCTGTGGCTTCGTCGAGGCCGCCAAGAAGGACTCCGTCGACGCGCTCCTGGAGGCCAACGACCTCAAGGGGCACGGCAGGACCCAGGCCGTCGTGGCGGTCGGTTGTATGGCCGAGCGGTACGGCAAGGAGCTCGCCGAGGCGCTGCCCGAGGCCGACGGCGTGCTCGGCTTCGACGACTACGCGAACATCTCCGACCGCCTCCAGACCATCCTGAACGGCGGCATCCACGCCTCGCACACCCCCCGCGACCGGCGCAAGCTGCTGCCGATCAGCCCGGCCGAGCGCCAGGACTCCGCGGCCGAGGTCGCGCTTCCGGGGCACGCCCCCGCCGATCTTCCGGAAGGCCTCGCTCCGGCTTCCGGGCCGCGCTCACCGCTGCGCCGCCGTCTGGACGGCTCGCCCGTCGCCTCTGTGAAGCTCGCCTCCGGCTGCGACCGCCGTTGCTCCTTCTGCGCCATCCCGTCCTTCCGCGGCTCCTTCATCTCGCGCCGGCCCTCGGATGTGCTGAACGAGACACGGTGGCTGGCCGAGCAGGGCGTCAAGGAGGTCATGCTGGTCTCCGAGAACAACACCTCGTACGGCAAGGACCTGGGCGACATCCGGCTGCTGGAGTCCCTGCTGCCCGAGCTCGCCGCGGTCGACGGCATCGAGCGGGTGCGCGTGAGCTATCTCCAGCCCGCCGAGATGAGGCCCGGCCTCATCGACGTGCTCACTTCCACACCCAAGGTCGTGCCCTATTTCGACCTGTCCTTCCAGCACTCCGCCCCCGCCGTGCTGCGCTCGATGCGCCGCTTCGGCGACACCGACCGCTTCCTGGAACTGCTCGACACCATTCGCGCCAAGGCCCCCGAGGCCGGCGTGCGGTCCAACTTCATCGTGGGCTTCCCCGGCGAGACCGAGGACGACCTCGCGGAGCTGGAGCGGTTCCTGAACGGCGCGAGACTGGACGCGATCGGTGTCTTCGGGTACTCCGACGAGGAGGGCACCGAAGCGGCGACGTACGAGAACAAGCTGGCCGAGGACGTCGTCGCCGAGCGGCTCGCCCGGGTTTCGCGGCTGGCCGAGGAACTGGTCTCGCAGCGTGCCGAGGAGCGCGTCGGGCAGACCGTGCGCGTGCTGGTGGAGTCGGTCGGCGGCGACGAGGGCGCGTACGGCCGCGGTGCTCACCAGGCGCCCGAGACGGACGGCCAGGTGCTGTTCACGAGCGGCGAGGAGCTGAGCGTCGGCCTTATGGTCGAGGCGAAGGTGGTCGGCACGGAAGGCGTCGACCTGGTGGCCGAGGTGCTTCCGGGTTCACTCGGCTCCCTCGCGTGTACTGAGGAGGCGGCCAGATGACGGGAGTCCCGGCATCCGCGGCGGGCGGCACCTCCGGCGCCAAGGGCGCGACGAGCGCCTCCGGCGTCACCGGCGCCCCGAGCGCTGCCGGAGAAACGCGGCCCGTGCGTGGCGGGAAGCTGGGAGCTGCCGCCGTCAACCAGGCCAGCCTCTGGAACATCGCGAACATCCTGACCATGGTCCGCCTGGTCCTCGTGCCGGGCTTCGTCGTGCTGATGCTCATGGACGGCGGGTACGACCCGGTCTGGCGGGCCTGGGCGTGGGCCGCCTTCGCCGTCGCCATGATCACCGACGTCTTCGACGGCCACCTGGCCCGGACGTACGACCTCGTCACCGACTTCGGGAAGATCGCCGACCCCATCGCCGACAAGGCGATCATGGGTGCCGCGCTGATCTGTCTGTCGTCCCTCGATGATCTGCCGTGGTGGGTGACGGGAGTCATCCTCGGCCGGGAACTCGGGATCACGGTCCTGCGTTTCATCGTCATCCGGTACGGAGTCATCCCGGCGAGCCGCGGCGGCAAGCTGAAGACCCTGACCCAGGGCATCGCCGTCGGGATGTACGTCCTGGCGCTGGAGGGGCCCCTGGCCACCCTGAGGTGGTGGGTGATGGCCGCGGCGGTCATCTTGACCGTCGTCACCGGACTCGACTATGTGAGACAGGCCATTGTGCTGCGGCGTCGCGGAACCTCCGAGCGCGAAGCCGCGGCGGAGGGAGCGGAGCGTTGACTTCCACGGCCGCCGAAGTGCTGCGACTACTGACAGTGAGGGGAGAGACGCTCGCCGTCGCCGAGTCGCTGACCGGCGGTCTGGTCGCGGCCGCGATCACCGCGGCCCCGGGGTCCTCCAAGGCCTTCCGCGGCTCGGTCACCGCGTACGCCACCGAGTTGAAGCACCAGTTGCTCGGTGTCGACGACACCCTCCTGGATCGGCGCGGAGCGGTGGATCCGCAGGTCGCGGCCCAGATGGCGGACGGCATCCGCAAGGCGCTCGGCGCCGACTGGGGAATTTCGACCACCGGCGTAGCAGGTCCCGAACCACAGGACGGCCGGCCCGTCGGCACGGTCTATGTCGCCGTCGCCGGGCCGTCGACGGCGGAATCCGGCGTATCAGGTGGCGGGAAAGTGTCGTCGTTGCGGTTGAACGGCGGCCGGACGGACATCCGTATGGAGAGTGTACGGAGCGTACTCGCACTGCTTCTTGAGGAGCTTGCGGGCGAACAGACCGGGAACGAGCGGGCACAGGATACGGAACAGAACGGGGGGACTTGATGTTTGCAGCCCTGAGTGAACACAACAGCGCTCCCCGCACGGCCGCAGCGCAAGGCGGTACGGTGGGGCGTGAAGGATGCGGCTACACGGTCCGAGGAGGGAGCCACCGATGATTCTGCTCCGTCGCCTGCTTGGTGACGTGTTGCGTCGGCAGCGCCAGCGCCAGGGCCGTACTCTGCGCGAAGTCTCCTCGTCCGCCCGAGTCTCACTCGGCTATCTCTCCGAGGTGGAGCGGGGGCAGAAGGAGGCTTCCTCCGAGTTGCTCTCCGCCATTTGCGACGCGCTGGACGTACGGATGTCCGAGCTCATGCGGGAAGTGAGCGACGACCTCGCCCTTGCCGAGCTGGCCCAGTCCGCAGCGGCCACCGAGCCGGTGCCAGCACCAGTGCGTCGACCGATGCTCAACTCCGTCTCAGTGGCCGGTGTGCCACCGGAGCGGGTCACGATCAAGGCGCCAGCCGAAGCGGTGGACGTCGTCGCGGCGTGATCGACCGCGAGTGTGTGCGTGAGGTCGGCGCGCGCCGGTGAAGAAGTAGAAGCGAAGCGGGAGCCCCGGGCGGGCCTCCAGGGAGACCTGGGGGTGCCGGCCGGGGCTTTTTGTGTCGCGCCCGGTCGTGGGGCGGCCCGGTGGTGCTGAGGCTCCCGTTTGCCGGGGGGGTGGTGTGCGGTCATGGTGGAGGGGCGGTATCGGGGGCGTGCGCGCGACTCGTTCGTACGGCCGCGCAGGGTTGTACGAGCGCACAGCGGCGTCGTACAGCGCACTGGGTCGTACGAGCGCACAGGCTCGCACGGTCGTCTCGAGAAACCGGAGCGTGCTGATGTACGTGGTGAAGAGCCCGCTGTCCGAGGCCGATCTCAAGACCGTCTCCGAGGCGCTGCAGGGCGCCCTGGTCGATCTCGTCGACCTCTCCCTCGTGGCCAAGCAGATCCACTGGAACGTGGTCGGGCCACGCTTCCGCTCGGTCCATCTCCAGCTCGACGAGGTCGTGGACACCGCCCGGCTGCACTCCGACACGGTCGCCGAACGTGCCTCCACCCTCGGTGTCCCGCCGGACGGGCGGGCCGGGACGGTGGCCGGGAGCAGCGGTATCGGCAGCGTCCCGGACGGCTGGGTCAAGGACACGGACGCGGTGGGGACCCTGGTGGACGCCCTCGGCGCGGTGATCACCCGGATGCGGACGCGGGTGGAGAGCACCGCGGAGGCGGACCCGGTGAGCCAGGACATCTTCATCGGGATCACGGCGGATCTCGAGAAGCACCACTGGATGTTCCAGGCGGAGAACGGGTAGCGCGGCGGCGGATGCGTGCGGGTGTCGGCTTCCTTCCCGCGACCGGTGGGTGCGGCGGGGGCGTGAGGAGGGCGGTGAGCGGCTGCGGGGCGCATCGGGTGCCCTGTGGATGCGGTCCTCGTGAGGGGGCCGTGCGTCCCTGTGCCGGTGGTGCGCCCTCTCCGGCCGTGACGAGGGCCGTCTAGCGTCGTTCTGGGGGCCCGGAGGCCTTGGAGGTGGCGGCCATGCGAATAGTTCGCTGGGGGGCGGCTCTGGGGCTCGGCGCGCTGTGGTGGTGGGGTGTGCTGCGACTCGCGTTGGTGCCGGATGCCGGCGCGGTGGAGGGGGCGGTCGCGGCCGGCGGGTGGGGGCTGAGTCTCCTGCCTGTGCACTGCGTGCCGAAGGGGCGGGTGCTTGGGGAGGTCGGGGGGCGCTTTTGGGGGCGCGTCGGGGGGCGTGGGGGACGGCGGGGGCATGGGGGCGAGTGGGGGAGTGCGATCGACGGGGGAAGCGCGGTCGACCGGGGGGAGTGTGGTTGACCGGGCTGGGGCGGGCGGTCGGGGCGGTCCAGGGGTGCGCGGTGGGGGCCGTGGTCACCAGGGCATGGCCACCCCGCCGTTCGGGCGGAGGATCTGACCCGTCGTGAACGCCGAGGCGTCGGAGGCGAGGTGCAGCACGGCGTGCGCGATGTCGTCGGGCTCGCCGACCCGGCTCAGCGGTGACAGCCGGGCCATGAAGGACTCTGTCCGTGCCTGTGCCTCGCCGTCGTGGCGGTCGGTCATGGGCGTACGGATCCAGCCCGGCGCCACCGCGTTGACGCGGATGCCGTGCGGGCCGACTTCGGTCGCCAGGGTCTTCGTCAGCTGGACCACCGCCGCCTTGGTCACGCCGTAGCAGAGCAGCCCCGGGCCGCCGGTGTCGACGGCGCCGGAGGCCATGGTGACGATGCTGCCCCGTGTCTCGTCGGCGATCATCCGGCGGGCCGCTTCCTGGCAGGCGTGGAGCACGCCCTTGAAGTTGACGTTCCACACCCGCTCGAGATCCTCGTCCCGGGTCTCCAGCACCGGGCTGCTGTGCATGATCCCGGCGATCGCCGCCATCACATGGAGCCGCTCGCAGCAGGCCACCGCTCGCGCGAGCTGGGCACGGTCGGTGACGTCGAGGTGGTGGGTGTGGGCGGTGCCGTTCCCGGCCTTGATCAGGGTCGCCGTCTCGTGCAGGCCCTGCGCGTCGCGGTCCGCGCAGTGCACGGTGGCGCCCGCCTCGGCGAGCAGTACGGCCGACGCGCGGCCGATACCGCTGCCGGCGCCGGTGACGAACGCGGTGCGGCCGGTGAGGTCGTACGCCGGGATGGGCATGAGGCGACGGTACGAGTGTTTCTGACGGTCCGTCAATTGGGTGTGCGGCGTTGGACGCGGGGGTTCGGGCGGGGTGTTCTGGCGGTGCCCGGAGCCGGTGCCGGGCCCGGCTGGCAGGTGGGGCACCAGTAGGTGGGACGTTCGCGGGAGCCATCGCCCTGGTCGGCCGCGCGGACGGGGGTGTGGCAGTGCAGGCAGGGGCGGGGGGCTCGGCCGTACACGAAGAGGTCGTGGTGGCGGTGGCCTGTCGTGCTGCGGATCGGGCGGTCGCGGTTGGCTTCGAGGAGCTTCTTGGCGAGGGCGGGCAGCCGGGCGGCGAGATCCTCCGGGAGGGCGCCGACGGGGAGCCACGGGGTGACCCGGAGCAGGAAGCAGAGCTCGCTCTTGTAGACATTGCCGATACCGGCGAGGTTGCGCTGGTCCAGGAGCGCCTCGCCGAGGGGGCGGGCGGGGTCGCTCAGGAGGTTGGTGAGGGCGCGGTCGGGGTCCCAGTCCGGGCCGAGCAGGTCGGGGCCGAGGTGGCCCACGGCGCGGTGTTCGTCGGTCGTGCGGATCAACTCCAGTACGGGGAGGCGGTAGCCGACGGCCGTGCGGTCGATGTTGCCCAGGATCGCGCGGATCTGGTGCGCCGGGCCGCCTCGCCAGCGCTCGCTGTTGGCGTACACCTTCCAGGAGCCGTCCATCCGCAGATGGGAGTGCAGGGTCAGGCCGCCTTCGATGCGGGTGAGGAGGTGTTTGCCGCGGGGGGTCACGTCCAGGACGGTACGGCCCGTGAGGTCGGCCGTGGCGTATCTCGGTACGCGTAGGTCGGAACGGGTCAGAACCTTGCCGGCGAGGGCGGTGTGGAGTCGTCTCGCCGTTTGCCAGACGGTGTCACCTTCGGGCATGGGTCAAGGGTGGCACGGGTGAGGGGCCGGACGCCTTATGGCTCGGGGGCTCGGCCGGTTGGCCGGTGCGGGTTGTGGTGGCTGGTCGCGCGGTTCCCCGCGCGACTTACGGGGCCGGGGCCTTCGTGGCTCTTTGCTCAGTGATCACGAGTGGTCACGCTCGGATGCGTAGGCCGCGCGGGGTTGCGATGAAGCCCGCTGCTTCCAGGAGGGGGCCGTGGGGGGACGTGAGGGCGGAGGTGCCGTTCACGCGTTCCACTGTGACCGTGCCGAGGGAGCCTGCGCGTGCTGCTGCGGACAGGGCTTCGGCGGCCGGGAGGAGGCGGGGGTCGTCCATGGGTCTGGCGTCCGGGTCGGCGGGCCAGGCCAGCAGGGTCTTGCCGCCGCGCTCCATGTAGAGGGTCAGTTCACCGTCGACCAGGACGACCAGGGAGCCCGCCTTGCGGCCCGGTTTGTGTCCGGCTTCGGTGGGTGGTTCGGGCCAGGGGAGGGCGGCGCCGTAGGCGTTGGCGGGGTCGGCCGCAGCCAGGACGACGGCTCGGGGGGAGGGGGCGGGGCGGGTGCGGTGCGGGTCGCGGCCTGTTCGGCCGTAGGGCCCGGTTCGGCTGTACGGCCCGCCTTCGCCGTAGGGGCCGCTTTGGCTGTAGGAACCGTCTTGGTCGTACGCGCTGTGCTCGCCGGGGCTGCCGTCCGGGGCGGAGCCGAAGTCGGCCGGAGCGGCGAAGTCGACGGGGGTGAAGGGGGC
The DNA here is from genome assembly GCF_042802555.1 of Streptomyces sp. NPDC057474. NCBI lineage: Bacteria > Bacillati > Actinomycetota > Actinomycetes > Kitasatosporales > Streptomycetaceae > Streptomyces > Streptomyces sp. NPDC057474. Next base: position 22,182 of record NZ_JBHVDX010000047.1, read on the forward strand.
GCCGGGCATGGGGGCACGTTCGGAGTCTGGGCTGTGGAGGGCGTGTCCGTCGGGGAAATCGACCCAGGGGGTCGGGCTTGAGGTCGGGGCCTGGGTTGCGGCGTGGCCTTCGGCGAAGCCGTTCGGGACGGGGCTGGGCAGGGGCTCGTTTCGTTCACGGGCGTTGGCCACCGCGCGTAGGCGGTCGACGGCGCCGTCCATCGCGAACTGCGCGGCTCCCAGGCCCTCGACGACGTAGCCGCGGCGGGCCTGGCCGCTTTCCTCGAAGACGGACAGGACGCGGTAGACGGCGGAGAACCCGCCTTCGACGCCTTCGGCGGCCACGGCGCCGCGGGTCACGACGCCGTGGCGGTCGAGAAGGGTGCGGGCCAGAGCGTGGGCGCGGACGGTGGGGTCGGGCTCGTGGACGGGGAGGAGGGACCAGCGGCCGGCGACCGTGGGTGGGCCCGTACGGGACTGGGGGCGTGCGGCGGCGGTCAGGGAGCCGTACCGGCCGCGCGGGACCGTGCGCTTGGCACGGTGGGCGGTGGAGCCCGCGGTGCGGCCCGATCCCAGGAGGGAGCGCATGGGGGTGAGAGTGTCGTTGGTGAGCCTGCCGGACCACACCAGATCCCAGACGGCGTCGGCCAGTTGAGGATCGGTGACGTCGGGGTGGGTGGTCGCGCGGACCTGGTCGGTGATCTGGCGGAAAAAGAGGCCGTAGCCGCCGTAGAGGGCGTCCAGGATCGACTGGTGGAGCGCGGTCAGCTCCAGGGGGTGCGGGGGCGGGAGGAGGAGCGGGGCCGTGTCCGCCAGATACAGCGAGACCCAGCCGTCCTTGCCCGGGAGGGCTCCGGCGCCCGCCCAGACGGCCTCGCCGGCCGCGGTGAGTTCGTCGAGCATCGCGGGGGTGTAGTTGGCGACCCGGGAGGGCAGGACCAGCTTCTCCAGGGCGGAGGCGGGGACGGAGGCGCCCTGCACCTGCTCGATCGCGCGCACCAGGCCGTCGATGCCGCGCAGTCCGTGGCCGCCGCCCACATGCTGCCATTGCGGCAGGAACTGGGCGAGCGCGGCGGGCGGCACCGGCTCCAGCTCGTGCCGCAGAGCTGCCAGCGAGCGGCGGCGCAGGCGGCGCAGCACGGCCGAGTCGCACCACTCCTGGCCGATGCCCGCCGGGTGGAACTCGCCCTGCACGACACGACCGTTCGCCGCCAGTCGATGGAGCGCCCCGTCCGTGACGGCCACACCCAGGCCGAAGCGGGCGGCGGCCGTGGCCGAGGTGAACGGGCCGTGCGTGCGCGCGTACCGGGCCAGGAGGTCGCCGAGGGGGTCCTTGACCGGCTCGGTGAAAGCCTCCGGGACACCGACCGGCAGGGCCGTGCCCAGTGCGTCACGCAGTCGGCCCGCGTCCTCGATCGCCGCCCAGTGGTCGGTGCCGGCGATCCGGACGCGGATGGCGCGGCGGGTCCCGGCCAGCTCTAGCGCCCACTGCGGCTCGGCGCCGCGCTTCGTCAACTCGGCGTCCGTGAGGGGGCCGAGGAGCCGGAGCAGGTCCGCGATGCCTTCGGCGTCCTTGACGCGGCGGTCCTCGGTGAGCCACTGGAGCTCCCGCTCCAACTCGGTCAGCACCTCGGCGTCGAGCAGTTCCCGCAGCTCCGCCTGGCCCAGCAGCTCGGCCAGCAGCCGGGAGTCCAGCGACAGGGCGGCGGCGCGGCGCTCGGCGAGCGGGGAGTCGCCCTCGTACAGGAACTGGGCGACGTAGCCGAAGAGGAGGGAGCGGGCGAACGGGGAGGGTTCCGGGGTGGTGACCTCGACGAGGCGGACCTTGCGGGACTCGATGTCGCCCATCAGCTCGGCGAGACCCGGGACGTCGAAGACGTCCTGGAGGCATTCACGGACCGCCTCCAGGACGATCGGGAACGAGCCGAACTCGCTGGCGACCTGCAGCAGTTGGGCCGCGCGCTGGCGCTGCTGCCACAAGGGCGTGCGCTTGCCCGGGCTGCGGCGGGGCAGCAGGAGCGCCCGGGCGGCGCATTCGCGGAAGCGGGACGCGAACAACGCCGAGCCGCCCACCTGGTCGGTGACGATCTGGTCGACCTCCCCCTTGTCGAAGGCGACGTCCGCCGCGCCGACCGGGGCCTGCTCGGCGTCGACCGCCGTGTTCAAGGGTGCGCCCGCCTTCATGGGCTCCTGGTCGAGCAGGTCCAGGCCCATCAGGTCGGCGTCGGGCAGGCGCAGCACGATGCCGTCGTCGGCGTGCATGACCTGGGCGTCCATGCCGTACCGCTCGGAGAGCTTCGCGCCGAGGGCGAGGGCCCAGGGAGCGTGGACCTGGGCTCCGAAGGGGGAGTGGACGACGACTCGCCAGTCGCCCAGCTCGTCGCGGAAGCGTTCGACGACGATGGTGCGGTCGTCGGGGACGTGGCCGCAGGCCTCGCGCTGTTCGGCCAGGTAGGAGAGCACATTGTCCGCGGCCCAGGCGTCGAGTCCGGCGGTCAGCAGGCGCAGCCGGGCGTCCGCCTGGGACAGGGAGCCCACTTCGCGCAGGAACGCGCCGACCGCGCGGCCCAGTTCGAGCGGGCGACCGAGCTGGTCGCCCTTCCAGAAGGGCAGGCGGCCCGGGACTCCCGGCGCGGGGGAGACCAGCACCCGGTCGCGCGTGATGTCCTCGATGCGCCAGGAGCTGGTGCCAAGGGTGAAGACGTCCCCGACACGGGACTCGTACACCATCTCCTCGTCGAGCTCGCCGACCCGGCCGCCGCCCTTCCTGGGGTCGGAGCCCACGAGGAAGACCCCGAAGAGGCCGCGGTCCGGGATCGTGCCTCCGGAGGTGACCGCCAGGCGCTGGGCGCCCGGTCGCCCTGTGATCGTGCCCGCGATCCGATCCCACACCACGCGCGGGCGCAGCTCCGCGAAGGCGTCGGACGGATAGCGGCCCGCGAGCATGTCGAGGACGGCCGTGAACGCGGACTCGGGGAGCGCGGCGAAGGGCGCGGCGCGGCGGACGGTGGCGAGGAGGTCGTCGAACTGCCAGGTGTCCATCGAGGTCATGGCGACGACCTGCTGCGCCAGGACGTCCAGGGGGTTGCCGGGGATCCTCAGGGACTCGATGGAGCCGCTGCGCATCCGCTCGGTGACCACGGCCGACTGGACCAGGTCGCCGCGGTACTTGGGGAAGACCACGCCTGTGGAGACCGCGCCCACCTGGTGTCCCGCGCGGCCCACGCGCTGCAGGCCGGAGGCGACCGAGGGCGGTGACTCCACCTGGATGACGAGATCCACCGCGCCCATGTCGATGCCCAGTTCGAGGCTGGAGGTGGCGACCACGGCGGGCAGCCGGCCCGCCTTCAGATCCTCCTCGACCAAAGCGCGCTGCTCCTTGGAGACCGAGCCGTGGTGGGCCCGGGCGAGGACCGGGGGCGCTCCCTGGGCCGCGCCCGAGCCGCCCATCAGCTCCGCCGGGCCGTGGTGCTCGTCCAGGGGCTCACCGGTGGCCCGCTCGTACGCGATCTCGTTGAGCCGGTTGCACAGTCGCTCGGCGAGGCGGCGGGAGTTGGCGAACACGATCGTGGAGCGGTGGGCCTGGACGAGGTCGGCGATCCGCTCCTCGACGTGCGGCCAGATCGACGGCCGTTCCGCGCCCTCGTTGCCGTCGGCGACCGGGGAGCCGCCCAGCTCGCCCAGATCCTCGACCGGGACGACCACCGAGAGGTCGAACTCCTTGCCGGACGGAGGCTGGACGATCTCCACCCGGCGGCGCGGGGAGAGATAGCGCGCGACCTCGTCGACGGGGCGCACGGTGGCGGACAGGCCGATCCGGCGCGCCGGCCTGGGCAGCAGCTCGTCGAGCCGCTCCAGGGAGAGCGCCAGATGGGCGCCGCGTTTGGTGCCCGCGACGGCGTGCACCTCGTCCAGGATCACCGTCTCCACGCCCGTCAGCGCGTCGCGCGTCGCCGACGTCAGCATCAGGAACAGCGACTCGGGGGTGGTGATCAGGATGTCCGGCGGACGCGTGGACAGGGCCCGGCGCTCGGCGGCCGGGGTGTCCCCGGAGCGGATGCCCACCTTCAGCTCGGGCTCGGGCAACCCCAGGCGCACCGATTCCTGCCGGATACCGGTCAGCGGACTGCGCAGGTTCCGCTCCACGTCCACCGCGAGTGCCTTCAGCGGTGACACGTACAGCACCCGGCAACGCTTCCTCGGGTCGGCCGGGGGCGGGCTCGACGTCAGTTGGTCCAGCGCGGCGAGGAACGCGGCCAGTGTCTTGCCGGAGCCGGTCGGGGCGACCACCAGCACGTCCGAGCCCTCGCCGATCGCCCGCCACGCCCCGGCCTGGGCCGCGGTGGGCGCGGAGAAGGCCCCCGCGAACCAGCCGCGGGTCGCGGGGGAGAAGCCGTCGAGGGCTCGATCTGCGGAGCTGACCATGCCCCCATCCTGCACCCGACCACTGACAATGGCCCGGACCTGCGGAAACGGCTCGGACCGGGGAGGCCGGGGAGGTCGGGAGGTGGGGGAGGCAGGGCGGGCTTCGCTGCTCGTTGCTGTGCTGTGGGGTGAGTGGCCTGCTCGAGTCGCCGCGCGGCGTGCGCGGTGCCTGTGACCGCGCATGCCTCGCCCTCGGGCACGGGTCCCGCCCCTCCGGACAGTCCGCGACGCAGAATGGGGGCATGGCGGGTTCGGCGGAGCGGGCGAGGCACTGGCAGTACGCGGAGCTGCCTGGCGTCGACCGGGCCGCTGCCCCAGCGTGCCGTCCGCACGGCCGGAGCCCCCGTCGCGGCACGCGCGCGTGCCGCGCTCGACGCGCGGATGGCCGACCAGCCGACCCTGGAGCGGCTCGCCGCCGACCTCGGCACCAGCCCCTTCGCCCTCTTGCGGGCCTTCCGCACGGCCTACGGCATGCCGCCGCACACCTGGCTGACCGACGCCCGCGTCCGCCGGGCACGGAGCCTGCTCGACGCGGGCACGCCTCCCGCTGATGCGGCCGTCGCCGTCGGCTTCACGGACCAGCCTCATCGCAACCGCCACTTCAGCCGGATCGTCGGCGTGCCTCCGGGCGCGTACCAGCGGGAACGCATGGTGTCCTGGTGGCTGCGTCGGCTGCTCCAATCGTCCTCTGGGCGGAGGGGCGCCGCAGGGCCGGTGGCCGACCGGGGAGCCGCCGGAGGAGCGAAGGCCGACCCGAGGATCAGCAGGACGGCGGGACAGGACGGCCCACAGGGCGAGGACGGCCAACAGCGGGATCGGCGGAACGACCGGCGGGACGACCGGCGGGACGACCGGCAAAGAGAGGGCCGATGAACGTCTGGGCCGCGCGATCGTCGTCACCGCCGTCGGATGCTACGCCGTCAAGCTCATCGGCCTCCTGGTCCCCGAGGGCGTTTCGGAACGACCGATCGTCCAGCGCCTCGCCGCCCTGCTGCCCGTGGCACTCCTCGCCGCCCTCACGGCCCAGCAGACCTTCGCCGACGGGCACGACCCAGTACTGGACGCGAGGACCGCAGGGCTGGCCGCAGCGGCCGTAGCCCTGCTCCTCCGTGCCCCCTTCCTGCTCGTCGTGGCCGCGGCGGTGATCGTGACGGCGGGGGTGCGGGCGATGACGGGATGACGGCTGACGCGGCTGCTGTGCGGCACGCGCGCGTGGGCGCGTGCCTGGACCCGCGTTCGTACGACACACGCGCGCGTGCACCCTGTCTGTGACGCACGCGCGCGTGCCGGTCGACCGGCCTCAGCCGATCGACCGGCCGTACGCCCGCAACGTACGCAGTGCCTCGATCGTCACGATCGGGCGGCTCTCCATGGCGGTGCTCGGGGCCCACTGGCGCCAGCGGATCGGCCAGCCGCCGTCCTCCGTCTGTTCGCTCGTCAGGAAGTCCAGGGAACGGGACATCTCCTCGTCGGTGAACCACGTGCGCGCGAGGGAATCCGGGGTGTGTGCGAAGTCGTGCGGGTAGTGGTGCTCGCCCGGTGCGTAACCGGCGGACACCGGGTAGTCGTTCGGCCGCTCCGGATCCAGCGTGGCGAGCCGGTGTTCGCGCACCAGGCGGCCGAGTCGGTCGGCGGCTGCCCGGGCGCGCGGGCGGTCGGGCACGGACTCCAGGAACGCCACGGCGGCGTGGACCTCGTAGGGGTGCGACTTCTCCAGGGACTCGACCGCCTGCCAACAGAAGTCGGTGGCCCGGAACAGCCACGCGTGCCACACCTGGTTGCGGTGCAACAGGCCCACCACGGGCCCGGTGGCCAGCAGATCACTGGGCGGGTCGTCGACGATCGGCACGAACGGGGCCGCCGGGTAGCCGCGCTGGGCGGGGTGCACCGCGGGGAGGGCGCCGTCCGGGGTCGACACGGCGGTCAGATAGCGGCACACGCGCTCCACCCGCTGTCCGCCGCAGCGCCCGATCGAGTCCAGGACCCGCAGCGCGTGCCCGGTGTGCAGCGGCTGGCTCACGGGCCCGCGCAGATCGGGTTCGAGCGCGTGGCCGTACCCCTCGTCGGCGTTGCGGTAGGCGGACAACGCGGTCTCCACCGGGTCGGCGCCCCCGTCCAGGAAGTGGTACGCGAAGCGGCGCTGCTCCAGCACACGCGCGGTCAGCCAGACGAACTGTTCGGCGCGAGCCAGCGGGGTGCGCGCCGGGGACGACGAGGGGAGTGGGGATGCTCCGGTTTCGGCCATGGCTCCGACCGTAGGGCGGAAAGCGGTATCGGCAAGCCGTCCCGGCCAGGCCCACCCCCTGGGGCGGGATACTGGAGTCATGCGGTTGACGGTCTTCTGGCAGCGGATGGCGGATCACTTCGGTGAGGGGTACGCCGACACCTTCGCGCGCGATCATGTGATGTCCGACCTCGGCGGGCGCACGGTGCACGAGGCGCTGGACGCCGGCTGGGAGGCCAAGGACGTGTGGCGCGTGGTGTGCGCGACCATGGGCGTTCCGGCCGAAAACCGCTGAAAAACCACGGACTTCACCAGGCGGACGCCGGTCGTTGGACCGGAAGATCCGGGGGCGGCGACTGATTGTCGGTGGCGTGGGCGAGACTTGGCCCGTGGCCCCCACAGACGAGACCGCGCAGTACGAGCACCAGGCGTCCCCGTTCGGCACGACACCACCCACCGGCCCCCCGGCCGGCCCGGGGCCCGGTGCCGCGCCGAGTGGCCGCATGCCCCGCTGGCTGCCGCGCGCGATGGTGCTGGCACTCTCCCTCGTCGCCGTCTTCCAGTTGGGCAGCTGGGCGTTCCACCAACTCATCGGGCTGCTGACCAACATCCTCATCGCGTTCTTCCTGGCGCTCGCGATCGAGCCCGCGGTGAGCTGGATGGCCTCGAAGGGACTGCGCAGGGGCTTCGCCACCTTCCTGGTCTTCCTGATCACGCTGGTCGGGGCCGCCGGGTTCGTCACCCTGCTCGGTTCGATGCTCGCCGGCCAGATCATCAAGATGGTCGAGGATTTCCCGGCGTACCTCGACTCCGTCATCAGCTGGATCAACACGAGCTTCCACACCGAGCTCAAGCGCGTCGACATCCAGGAGGGGCTGCTCCGCTCCGACTGGCTGCAGAAGTACGTCCAGAACAGCGCCACCGGCGTCCTCGACGTCTCCACGCAGGTGCTGGGCGGTCTCTTCCAACTGCTGACGATCGCGCTGTTCTCGTTCTACTTCGCCGCCGACGGCCCACGGCTGCGGCGCGCGCTGTGCTCCGTACTGCCGCCCGCCAAGCAGGCCGAGGTGCTGCGCGCGTGGGAGATAGCCGTCGACAAGACCGGTGGCTATCTGTACTCACGCGGCCTGATGGCGCTGATCTCCGGCGCCGCGCACTACGTCCTGTTGGAGTACCTCGACGTGCCCTACGCGCCCGCGCTCGCGGTCTGGGTCGGTCTGGTCTCGCAGTTCATCCCCACGATCGGCACCTATCTCGCGGGTGCCCTGCCGATGCTGATCGCCTTCACGGTCAACCCGTGGTATGCGCTGTGGGTCCTCGTCTTCGTGGTCATCTACCAGCAGTTCGAGAACTACGTGCTGCAGCCCAAGCTGACCGCCAAGACCGTGGACATCCACCCGGCCGTCGCCTTCGGATCGGTCATCGCGGGCACCGCGCTCCTCGGCGCCGTGGGCGCGCTCATCGCCATCCCCGCCATCGCCACCCTGCAGGCCTTCCTCGGGGCGTACGTGAAGCGGTACGACGTGACGGACGACCCCCGGGTGCACGGCCACCGCAGACGCGGCACGGGCAACCTCCTCGCCCGCCTGCGGAGGCGGTCGCACCGGAGAGCGGAGGAGGACGGGACCGGCGGCGACGTCCTTACGCGCGTGCGCAGGCGGCTGGAGGAGAAGCTGGACCAGAAGCGGGGCACGAGACAGCCGGCGGACGACTCCGCGAACGCACGGCGGGACGACGACACCGCGCGCCGGGACACGGAGGTCGAGGGCGGGCCCGGCACTGAGAACAGCGCGGGGCCCGAGAACGGCGCGGGGCCCGAGAACGGCGCGGGCCCCGAGAACGGCGCGGGCCCCGAGAACGGCGCGGGCCCCGAGAACGGCGCGGGCCCCGAGAGCGGCGCGGGCCCCGAGAGCGGCGCCGGGCCCGAGGACGGCACCCCGTAGGACTGCTGTCGCCGTAGCCCTCCACCCGGTGCCGAGCTCCTTCATCGGCCGCCGCCTCCGCGTCCACCCGCTCTCCCGGAAGTCTTCCGGGTGCCGAGTGGTGCGCTTGACACTAAAATCGAACATCCATTCTTATGGAGACTTCGGTGAGGCCCTCGGCGGGAGTTCGGCAGGGTTTTCGTGGAGAAGTGCCCGAGTTATCCACAGGCCGGGCGGGCGTCGGGGCCCATTGTCAGTGGCAGGCGTTAGCGTCTTTCACGTGAAGCGATCGACTCAAGCAAACCGGGTGGAACCCATGGCAGGAACCGACCGCGAGAAGGCGCTGGACGCCGCGCTCGCACAGATTGAACGGCAGTTCGGCAAGGGCGCGGTGATGCGTCTCGGCGAGCGGCCGAACGAGCCCATCGAGGTCATCCCCACCGGGTCGACCGCACTCGACGTCGCCCTCGGCGTCGGCGGCCTGCCGCGTGGCCGAGTGGTGGAGGTGTACGGCCCGGAGTCCTCCGGCAAGACGACCCTGACCCTGCACGCCGTGGCGAACGCGCAGAAGGCCGGGGGCCAGGTGGCCTTCGTGGACGCCGAGCACGCCCTCGACCCCGAGTACGCGAAGAAGCTCGGTGTCGACATCGACAACCTCATCCTGTCGCAGCCGGACAACGGCGAGCAGGCCCTGGAGATCGTGGACATGCTGGTCCGCTCCGGCGCCCTCGACCTCATCGTCATCGACTCCGTCGCCGCGCTCGTCCCGCGCGCGGAGATCGAGGGCGAGATGGGCGACAGCCACGTGGGTCTGCAGGCCCGTCTGATGAGTCAGGCCCTGCGGAAGATCACCAGCGCGCTCAACCAGTCCAAGACCACCGCGATCTTCATCAACCAGCTCCGCGAGAAGATCGGCGTGATGTTCGGCTCCCCGGAGACCACGACCGGTGGCCGCGCGCTGAAGTTCTACGCCTCGGTGCGACTCGACATCCGCCGCATCGAGACACTGAAGGACGGCACCGACGCCGTCGGCAACCGCACCCGTGTCAAGGTCGTCAAGAACAAGGTCGCGCCGCCTTTCAAGCAGGCCGAGTTCGACATCCTCTACGGGCAGGGCATCAGCCGCGAGGGCGGCCTGATCGACATGGGCGTGGAGAACGGCTTCGTCCGCAAGGCCGGTGCCTGGTACACGTACGAGGGCGACCAGCTCGGCCAGGGCAAGGAGAACGCCCGTAACTTCCTGAAGGACAACCCCGACCTCGCCAACGAGATCGAGAAGAAGATCAAGGAGAAGCTGGGCGTCGGCGTCCGGCCCGAAGAGCCCACCGCCGAGCCGGGTGTGGACGCGGCGGTCTCGGCCACGCCCGTGGACGACGCCGCGAAGACGGGGCCCGCGTCGGCTGTCAAGGCTCCCAAGACCAAGGCCGCAACGGCGAAGAGCTAAGTCCGTGACGCGCAGAACGGACTGGGGCGAGTACGCATACCCCAGTGCCCCCGAGAGCCGGGGGCGCGGGGGTACCGGCGGGGGTGTCGGGGGATCCGCCGCGGACGGGTACGGGTTCGGACCGTACGACGACACGCCGTCGTACGGCACGGACGGGCCCCCTGACGGTGAGTCCTGCGACGACCCGTACGACGGTGACGGCGAGGGTTACGCCGGTCGGCGGGAGGACGGCTCGCGCTCCGGTGCGGGCTCGGCCGTCGGCACACGTCGGCGTGGTGGCGGTGCCTCGCGTGGTGCGAGCGGCGACGCGCGTGGCGGACGCGGCGGCCTGGGCGGTCGGCGGCGTGGCTTCGGGGAATCGGGCGACGGCTCGGACGACGGGGGTCCACAGGACGGGGGTTCGTCTTTCTCGTCGAGGGCCGAGAAAGGGGAGTCCTCAGGGGACCCGGCTGAGCGGGCGCGCGCGATCTGCCTGCGCCTGCTCACCGGGACCCCGCGCACCCGCAAACAACTCGCGGACGCCCTGCACAAACGCGAGATCCCCGAGGACGTGGCGGACGAGGTGCTGTCGCGGTTCGAGGAGGTCGGGCTGATCAACGACAGCGCGTTCGCGGACGCCTGGGTGGAGTCCCGGCACCACGGCCGGGGCCTGGCCCGGCGAGCCCTCGCCCGGGAACTGCGTACCAAGGGCGTCGACTCGGCACTGATCGACGAGGCCGTCTCCCAGCTCGGCTCCGAGCAGGAGGAGACCACCGCGCGCGAGCTCGTCGCCCGCAAGCTGCGTTCCACCCGCGGCCTCGACCGAGACAAACGCCTCCGCCGCCTCGCGGGCATGCTCGCCCGCAAGGGCTACCCCGAGGGCATGGCCCTCCGAGTGGTCCGGCAGGCACTGGAGGAAGAGGGGGAGGACACGGAGGGGTTGGTGGACGAGGGGTACTGAGCCGAGGGGGAACGAACGAGGGGTGTTTAGCGCGGGGCGCCGGGATCCTGGCGGGTGATGGCGCCCGAGGGCTGCGGTTCGGGGGCGGGGACAGGAACGAGAACGACCCGGCTGCGTCCGAACGGCGTTCACCGCGAGCCTGCCCGTGTGCCAAGCCCTTCGGACCGTTCAGGCCGTTTCGGGCCCGGGGCTCACTGCCAGTCGGCCGGGCGCTCGACGTGCTCCAGGCGCAGCACCTGTCCCGTGCGGCTGTAGCGGCGGATGCGGGGGAGGGGCGGGTAGTAGGCGTGGACGGAGATCGCGTGCTCCTCGGCGGACTCGTTGAGCACCTCGTGGACGTGGTGGCGTCCGAAGGAGCGGCCCTTGCCGGCGGACAACTGCCGCTCGCGGTCGACGCCTTCGGTGAGCTCGAGGGTCTTCCAGCCGTCGGTGGGCAGCCGGGCGGCGAGCGAATACTCCTTGAGTTCGCCCGCGGCGGTGACGAATGCGCCCACCGAGTCGGCGTGGTCGTGCCAGCCGGTCCCGGTGCCGGGCGGCCAGCCGATGAGCCAGGCCTCGCTGCCGCCGGGGCCTTCGAGGCGCACCCAGGTGCGGCCCTCGGGATCGAGCGGGAGCGAGGCGATCAGCTCGGCGTCGACGGCAGCCCGGCGCGCGAAGTCGAACAGTTCCGCCTGCGTGGGGGCGGATACGGCCGGAGCGGAGGCGGGGGGAACAACGGGGGACACAGACACGGGTACCGTCCTGAAGTACGTTCGCTCGGGAGCGCGCGGCGGCACACATGCGGCGCGCGCGGATGAAGAGGGATGCGAATTCAGCAGGACGGACGACACACGCAGCCCGCATAGCGGACGAGGTCCATATGGACCCTCCGCCACAGGCGCGTCGAGGTGTCGGTCACGGTCCGGAGTAGACCATGACAGCGCGGAGCGGTCAACTGACCGTCACAATGTGGACACACAGCGACGGTCGCTCCGACAGGCTCGGGCGCTTCACCGTGAACTAGCGGCCGCCCCGGAGGTCTCGCTCTGCTGCTTCGCCCCGCCCAGCGTCGCCTCGGCCGCCGCGTACAGGTCGGCCGGGCGTACGCCGGTCAGGGCGGTGACGAGGTAGCCGTCGGGGCGGATGAGGAGGACGGTATGGGCGCCCGCGCCCGGGTAGGTCTCGGCGACCAGCAGCTCGGCGTGGTGCGGCAGGGCGGAGACGGCGGCGGCGAGGCGCGGCATGAGCCCGGCGCTCATCCAGTGCTTGCGTTCCCATACCCCGGTACCCGGCGCGATCAGCACCACCAGCAGTGCCCCGCGCCCGAGCCGGTCCCGGAGTGGTACGAAGGAGCCGTCCTCCGCGGTCACCTCCACATCCACGACCTGGGTGCCCAGCGGTGTGTCGACCGGAGTCTCCGCGGCGGCGCGCGGAGGCATGAGCGGGGAGTCGGAGTACGCCCCCGGCGCACCCAGTGCCCCGCGCCCCAGGTATCCGTCCGCGAGGAGCGCGTCGTGGCCACGGGACGAGCCGGGGACGTACGACCGCAGGCCCTTGCCGCCGCGCAGCAGGGGCAGCACCTGGTCGGCGGCGCGCAGCCGGGCGGCGACGACCGCGCGCCGCTCCGCCTGGTAGCTGTCGAGCAGGGCCTCGTGCGGGCCGTGGTGCCAGGCCAGGGCCAGTTTCCAGGCGAGGTTGTCGGCGTCCCGCAGCCCCTCGTCGAGGCCCTGGGTGCCGAGTGCCCCGAGCAGGTGCGCGGCGTCCCCGGCAAGGAAGACCCGGCCGACCCGCCACCGCCGGGCGAGCCGGTGGTGCACGGTGTGGACGCCGGTGTCCAGCAGGTCGTACGGCGGTGTGGAGCCCCCCGTCCAGCCGGCGAGGGTCTCCCGTACGCGGGCCACGAGGAGTTCGGGCGTCACGAGGTCCTTGCCCGGCGGCAGGAGCCAGTCCAGGCGCCAGACACCCTCGTCCAGCGGCCGCGCGGTGATCTCCCCGCCGGATGGGCCCGACGTGCGCCACGGCGGCATGCGGTGCAGCAACGCTTCGCCTGGCCAGGGGAGTTCGGCGCGAATCGCCGCGACCGCGTGCCGTTCCACCGCCGTACGGCCGGGGAAGCGGATGTCCTGCAGTTTGCGGACCGTCGACCGCGGGCCGTCGCAGCCCACGAGGTAACTGCCCCGCCACCAGGTGCTCTTGGGGCCGCGGGTGTGGGCCGTGACGCCGGACTTCTCCTGCTCGATCGCGTCGAGCCGGCTCTCCACGGCGACCTTGACGAGCCGTTCGCCCGCGATGGCCTCGCGCAGGGCGGCGGTCAGGACGTGCTGGGCGATGTGGAGCGGGGGGAGGTCGGCGGAGCCCTCGACGACATCCTCCGGGCCGCCGCGGGCGCCCTTCGAGCCCTCCCGTGGCGGGACGTCCGTCTCGTCGAAGTCGGCCTCCCCGAACCGGACCTGACGCATCACCTGCTTGCGCCGCATCGACCGCCATCCGGCCCAGCGGCAGCCGGCCCGGGAGAGCGGGACGCCGGACAACCGTTCCAGCAGCGCGGCCGTGTCCTCGTGCAGAACCACCGTCCGCGCGAGCCGCTGCTCGTCCTTCCCCGGCCCCTCGTCGAGGACCACGGACGGCACCTCCTGCCGCGCCAGCGCAAGGGCGAGCGTGAGCCCCACGGGCCCCGCGCCGACGATGATCACCGGGTCCACGGCGCGACGCCCCCTGCCCGACGTGACGTCCCGGCGGACGTGGGTGAACAGGAAGTTGGAGCAGGGTGCACGATCACAGAACGTATGCAACCCATTGCCGGTGCTTGCGTCAAGTGACGGAGGGCAGTGGCGATCATGCCACTGCCCTCCGGGGACCGAATCGGGGGACACCCAGGGCGGATGTCACCTGATCGATCGTCAGGTGTCCTTCTTGTCGATGTAGGTGCCGAGGCCGGGCAGTCCGCCACCCTCCCCGCCGGTGGCCGTCGTGCCTCCGACCGCCGCAGCGGGGATGACCGCTCCGGTCGACTTCTTGCCCCGCCGCAGCCGCTGCTCCAGCCAGCTCGCGAAGCTGGTGATGATGAAGTTCAGGACGATGTAGATGATCGCCACCACGACGAAACTGGGGATGACGTTGGCGTAGAACGCGGCGAGCGTCGCACGCCCGTTGAGCAGTTCGGTGAACCCGATCATCACGCCGCCGAGCGCGGTGTCCTTCACGATGACCACGAGCTGGCTGACGATGGCCGGCAGCATCACCGTGACGGCCTGCGGCAGCAGAATGGTGGACATCGTCTGGCCCTTGCGCAGTCCGATCGCCTGGGCGGCCTCCGTCTGGCCCTTGGGGAGGGCGAGGATGCCGGCGCGCACGACCTCGGCGAGCACCGAGGCGTTGTAGAGCACCAGGCCGGTGACGACCGCGTAGAGCTGCCGTTGCTCGGTGGTGACGTCCGTCGAGCGAGCGAAGAGCTCGTTGGCGAACAGCATCAGCAGCAGGACGGGGATGGCACGGAAGAACTCGACCACCGCACCGGCCGGGATGCGGACCCACCGGTGGTCGGAGAGACGCGCGATGCCGAAGAGCGCACCGAGGGGAAGGGCGATCACGATGGAGAACGCCATGGCCTTGAGCGTGTTGGCGAGACCGGGCAGCAGATACGTCGTCCAGGCCTCGGAGGTGAAGAACGGCTTCCAGAGCTTCCACTCCAGCTGGTTCTTGGTGTCCAGCGCCCGCCAGAGCCACCACGCGAGGAGGGCCATCAGGACAAGGAAGACCACCGTGAGGATCACATTGCGCCGCTTGGCCCGGGGGCCGGGGGCGTCGTAGAGAACGGAACTCATCGCTTCACCGCCAGTCGCTTGCTCAGCCAGCCGAGGATCAGGCCGGTGGGCAGGGTCAGAACCACGAACCCGAAGGCGAAGATCGCGCCGATCAGCAGGGTCTGCGCCTCCTTCTCGATCATGCCCTTCATGAGATAGGCGGCCTCAGCCACACCGATCGCGGCGGCCACGGTCGTGTTCTTCGTGAGCGCGATCAGTACGTTGGCCAGCGGTCCGATGACCGCGCGGAACGCCTGCGGCAGCACGATGAGGCTGAGGACCTGCGTGAAGCTCAGTCCGATGGCGCGGGCCGCCTCGGCTTGGCCGACGGGCACGGTGTTGATGCCGGAGCGCAGCGCCTCGCAGACGAACGCCGCGGTGTAGGCCACGAAACCGAGAATGGCGAGCCGGAAGGCCTGTAGCTTGACGTCGCCGCCCGCACCCATCGTCACCCGGAAGATGTCGGCGAGGCCGAGCGAGGTGAAGACGATGATGACGGTCAGCGGGATGTTCCGCACGACGTTCACATAGACGGCGCCGAAGCCGCGCATCAGGGGTACGGGGCTCACGCGCATGGCCGCGAGCAGCGTCCCCCAGATCAGGGAGCCGATGGCTGAGAAGACGGTGAGCTTGACCGTCATCCAGAACGCACCCAAGAAGGTTGGGTCGTTGTAGTTTGAAAGGAAGTCGAACACTGTCTCCCGCGCTTCCGGGTGTGTGGCGTACGAGGCAGGCGACGCACCGCGCCGCCGCCTCTACCGCACTGTGCGGCGGGCGGCGGCGCGACTACGAGGACCGCGCTGGGTGCGGATACCCGCTTACTTGACGATGTCGCCGATCTTCGGGGCAGGCTCGTTCTTGTAGTCGGCAGGGCCGAAGTTCTCCTTGACCGCGGTCTCCCAGGCGCCGTCGCTGACCATCTTCTCCAGGGCGGCGTTGATCTTGTCCACGGTCGCGGAGTCGCCCTTCTTGACGCCGATGCCGTAGTTCTCGTTGCTGAGCTTCAGGCCCGCGAGCTTGAACTGACCCTTGTAGTTCTCCTGCGAGGCGAAGCCCGCGAGGATCGAGTCGTCGGTGGTGACCGCGTCCACGGCGCCGCTCTGCAGACCGGCGATGCACTCCGAGTAGCCGCCGTACTCCTTCAGCTGAGCCTTCGGAGCGATGTCCTTCTTGACGTTCTCGGCCGAGGTGGAGCCGGTCACCGAGCAGAGGGTCTTGCCGTTGAGGTCCGTGCCCTTGCTGATGTCCGAGTCAGCCTTCACCAGCAGGTCCTGGTGGGCCAGCAGGTACGGGCCGGCGAAGTCGACCTTGGCCTGACGCTCTTCGTTGATCGAGTAGGTGGCCGCGATGAACTTGACGTCGCCGCGGGCCAGCGCGTTCTCACGGTCGGCGCTCTTGGTCTCGACGAACTCGATCTGCTTGGGCTCGTAGCCGAGCTCCTTGGCCACGTACGTCGCCACGTCGACGTCGAAGCCGGAGAAGGAACCGTCGGGGTTCTTCAGGCCGAGACCTGGCTGGTCGTACTTGATGCCGATCTTGATCTTGTCGCCGCCACCGGAACCGGAGCCCGAGCCGCTCTCGTTGCTGCTGCTGTCGTCGCCACCACAGGCGGTGGCGGTCAGGGCGAGGACGAGGGCGGTGGCCGCTGCGGCGGAGACCTTGCGAAGCTTCATGGTGAACATCCTTTGGCTGATGAAGAGATGCGGACCGTCATGGTGCGGGTGCCGGGGGCCGTGATCGGCGTCGGCAGGGCCGTCAGTGGTGCAGGATCTTCGACAGGAAGTCCTTGGCCCGGTCGCTGCGGGGGTTGCTGAAGAACTGGTCCGGCACAGCCTCTTCGACGATGCGGCCGTCGGCCATGAACACCACCCGATTGGCTGCCGAACGGGCGAAGCCCATCTCGTGGGTGACCACGACCATGGTCATGCCCTCCCGGGCGAGCTGCTGCATGACTTCCAGGACCTCGTTGATCATCTCGGGGTCGAGCGCCGAGGTCGGCTCGTCGAAGAGCATGACCTTGGGGTCCATGGCCAGTGCCCGCGCGATCGCGACACGCTGCTGCTGACCGCCCGAGAGCTGCGCGGGGTACTTGTCCGCCTGGGTGCTCACGCCGACCCGGTCCAGCAGGCTCCGGGCCTTCTCCTCGGCCTTCTTCTTGTCGGCCTTGCGGACCTTGAGCTGCCCCAGCATCACGTTCTCGAGCACGGTCTTGTGCGCGAAGAGATTGAACGACTGGAACACCATGCCGACGTCCGCTCGCAGTCGTGCAAGCGCCTTGCCCTCCGCGGGCAGCGGCTTGCCGTCGAGCAGGATGTCGCCGGAGTCGATCGACTCCAGCCGGTTGATGGTGCGGCACAGGGTGGACTTACCGGACCCGGAGGGTCCGATCACCACGACGACCTCGCCCCTGGTGATCGTCAGATCGATGTCCTGGAGTACGTGCAACGCGCCGAAGTGCTTGTTGACGCTCTTCAGGACGACCAGGTCCTCGGTCGCGGGCACCGCGTCCTTGACCACCGAAACTTCGGTCATCGCTTTGTGGCTCCGTCCTCCTCGGTTTCGGAGGACAGTAGTGACCGGCGACGACCAGCGTCATTACATCTGAGCGAGAATTGAGCATAACGATCTGGTAGCCGGACGGACACTGCACGTGACGGGCCCGCGCGGGGCGTTTCGGCTGGGTAACGGAACCCGCTCGGAACCCGTACGGCCTTGACGGCGTCCCCACTCATCAGTGTGACTGCGAATGCGTCGATGTGCGCGTGCCCGAGATGCGAATCCGCGTAATGTGTGCCAGCCGAGACGCACAAATGACCGAAACGCGATACGGACCGAGCTGGAAGGGGCCGGATATGAGGCTGCTCCTCGTCGAGGACGACAACCATGTCGCCGCCGCCCTCTCCGCGGTCCTGGCCCGGCACGGCTTCGACGTCACGCACGCCCGCAGCGGTGAGGAGGCGCTCCAGGCGCTCGTCCCGGAGGGGAACGGCTTCGGGGTCGTCCTGCTCGACCTCGGCCTGCCCGACCAGGACGGTTACGAGGTCTGCGGCAAGATCCGCAAGCGCACCAGCACCCCGGTGATCATGGTGACGGCCCGTGCCGACGTACGCTCCCGGATCCACGGCCTCAACCTCGGCGCCGACGACTACGTGGTCAAGCCGTACGACACCGGCGAGCTCCTCGCCCGTATCCACGCCGTCGCCCGCCGCCGGGCCCCCGACGAGGCCGCGGCTCCCGGCGACAGCGGGCTGCGCCTCGGGTCCGTGCTCATCGAGCTGCCCACCCGCCAGGTCAGCGTGGACGGCTCGGTCGTCCAGCTGACCCGCAAGGAGTTCGATCTGCTCGCGCTGCTGGCCCAGCGGCCCGGGGTGGTCTTCCGCCGGGAACAGATCATCAGCGAGGTGTGGCGGACCAGTTGGGAAGGGACCGGCCGCACCCTAGAGGTGCATGTCGCATCCCTGCGGTCCAAGCTGCGGATGCCCGCCCTGATCGAGACGGTGCGCGGGGTCGGCTACCGGCTGGTCGCCCCGACGCCGTAGCGTGCCCGCGTGCGCACTCGTCTTCTTCCGCTGCTCATCGTCCTGATGGCCGCCGTGCTGCTGGCCCTCGGCATCCCGCTCGCGGTGAGTCTCGCGGCGGCGCGGCAACAGGAGGTCGTCGTCGACCGCATCGACGACACGGCGCGCTTCGCGGCCCTCGCCCAGTTCGTCACCGAACGCCCGAGCGGCTCCCGCGTGGAGACCACGGACGGCCGCGGTGAGACCCTGCAGCGGGAGCTGGAGCAGTACTTCAGCGTGTACGGCATCAAGGCCGGCGTCTTCTACCGGGAGAAGGACCGGTCGGCGATGGCCAACGCCCCCCACGACTGGGGCAGACCCACCGAGGGCGAGGGGCTCGACGCCTTCGACGAGGCGCTGCTGGGGCGCCGTCCGCACGACCCGAAACAGGTGTGGCCCTGGCAGGAGGGCCGGCTCGTCGTCGCGTCCCCGGTCATCCACGACGGTGACGTCGTCGCCGCCGTCGTCACCGACTCGCCCACCGACCAGATGCGCTCGAAGATCCTGCGCGGCTGGCTGATCATCGGCGCGGGCGAGATCGCGGCGATGCTCCTCGCCGTCGGCGCCGCACTGCGACTGACGGGCTGGGTCCTCAAGCCCGTACGCGTTCTCGACTTCACCACCCACGCCATCGCCTCCGGACGCCACAAGTCGCGGGTCGCGGTGGCCAGCGGCCCGCCCGAACTCCGGCGCCTGGCACGGTCGTTCAACGAGATGGCCGACAACGTCGAGGACGTCCTGGAACAGCAGCGCGCCTTCGTCGCCGACGCCTCGCATCAACTCCGCAACCCGCTCGCCGCGTTGCTGCTCCGCATCGACCTGCTCGCGCTCGAACTGCCCGAGGGCAACCAGGAGATCGCCTCCGTCCGCACCGAGGGCAAGCGCCTCGCCTCGGTCCTCGACGACCTGCTCGACCTGGCGCTCGCCGAGCACGCGGAGTCCGATCTGCGGCTCATAGACGTGGGCGAGCTGACGGCCGAGCGCGTCGCGTCCTGGTCGCCGCTGGCCGACGACAAGGGCGTGACGCTGGCCGGCGTCTGCCCGGCCACCACTGCCTGGGCCGACCCCATCGCCCTGTCCAGTGCCTTGGACGCGGTGATCGACAACGCGTTGAAGTTCACGCCCGCGGGAGAGACCGTCGAGGTCCGGGTCGCCTCGAACGGCGAGAACTCCACGGTCGTCGTCACCGACGGCGGGCCCGGCCTCAGCGACGAGGAACTGGAACGCGTCGGCGACCGCTTCTGGCGCAGCACCGCGCACCAGAACATCAAGGGCTCGGGCCTCGGACTCTCCATCTCCCGGGCGCTGATCGCGGCGGGCGGCGGCTCCATCTCGTACGCCCACCACGAGCCGCACGGGCTGCGGGTGACGGTGACGGTGCCCCGGTCGCGTCCGCCGGCCTGAGAGGGGCCTTCCAGGGGCCTACGGGACCCGGAGGGCGTCTCCCCGCACCGCTGGGCCGTCGTACCCGAACCGCCGGGCTACGGCTTCACCGACAGGTAGTACGCCGCCGCGCCCTTGTGCAGCGGCAGCGGGTCCGTGTAGATGGCGGTGCGAAGGTCCACGACCTGGGCCGCGTGGACGTGTTCGCCGATGTTGTCCCGGCTCTTCAGGACGACGCGGGTCAGCCACTCGGTGAGCCGGGGGTCCAGGTCCTCGCGGGTGATGAGCAGGTTCGCCACGGTGAGGGTGGGCACGGAGCCGGTGAGGATGGCCGGGTAGGCGTCGGCGGGCATCACGGACGTCCGGTAGTGGCTGAAGACGCCGCCCTGGTCGTGCAGCTTCGTCACCAGGTCGCTGCGGATCGGGACGAACCGGAAGTCGTACTTCTCCTTCTCCGCGAGATCGGTCAGCCCTTTCGTGGGCAGTCCGCCCGACCAGAAGAAGGCGTCGATCTTTCCGGTACGGAGGGCGGCGGGACTCGTGCCGATGGTGTCCCGCCGCGCGTCGATGTCCTTGTCGATGTCCAGGCCGTCCGCTGCCAGCAGGCGTTCGGCTATCAGCCGTACCCCGGAGCCCTCGGGCCCGACGGCGACCCGCTTGCCCTTCAGTTCCGAGACGTTCTGGATGGTCGAGTCGGCGGGGACGACCAGCTGCACGTAGTCGTCGTACAAGCGTGCGACGCCGCGCAGCTTGTCGGCACCGGGCTGGTCCTCGTCGATGTACGTCTGCACGGCGTCGGCCGCGGCGATGGCGAAGTCGGCCTGGCCGGTGGCCACGCGGCGGACGTTCGTCTGGGAGCCGTTGCTCGGCATGAGCTGGACCCCCAGACCCGGCATGTCCCCGGCGATCGCGTTCCGCAGCCGGCTGCCGTACTCCTGGTAGACGCCCCGCTCGGCTCCTGTGGTCAGCGTGATCGCCCCGCTGGGGGGCTCTTCGCTCGGCCACAGCCACCACGCGAGCAGCCCGAGGACCACCAGCGAAGCCACCGAGCCCAGCAGCGCGTGCCGCCTGCCGATGCGTGGGAGTACCTGGACCATGCGACGAGATCCTGCCAGGTCACCGGACGGGCGGCCAGGGTCGGACCCATCCGGTGCGAGGCTGTGACCTCGGCGTGCCGGACCCGCGCTCGACGGGCCCGGCGGCCGGGAAGCGGAAACGCGGTCAGTGGCCGGTTGCCACCGCCGCGCGGAGCCGTTCCAGCTCCTGGTACATGACCTCGCCCGGGCACTCGGTCGCCAGCCAGTCCCGGTGGCCGCTGATCTCCGCGACCTCCTTCTGGACGCCGTTGACCGGGTTCGTGTACGTCACGCGGGCCTGCGGGTCGACGCCGTGCTGCCGCACCAGCACCTTCACCAGCTTGGTGAGCGCCGCGCGGGCGGCCTCCTTCGGGCCCTGCTCGGTGAAGGTGCCCAGCAGGGCGATGCCGAGGTTGCCGGAGTTGAAGCCGCCGACGTGGAAGGCGGTCACCAGCTTGCCGTCGGCGTCGTGCGCGGGCAGGCCGTCGTCGCCGGAGTAGCGGCCCTCGTAGATACGGCCCTCCTCGTCGATGAGGAAGTGGTAGCCGATGTCGCCCCAGTCGTTGGTGACGGCGTGCAGCTGGTAGATCGCGCGGACCGTGGCGGCCGGGTCCGGGTCGTCGTTGGCCATGGCCGTGTGGTGCACGGTGATCGTCTGGAACGGGTAGAACGCGGTCGGTGAGTTCTCCGTGCCGTCCGCCTTGAACCGCAGCGACTCGTCGGCGCCCCAGGCGGCGCGCGTGAGGTACTCGACGCCCCGGACGCGGGTGGGGTCGGACGGCACGGTCACCGTCCGGTCCGGGCCGTGCAGGGTGTCGAGCGCGAGCGAGCGCAGTCCGGTGGCTCCGTCGGGCGCCTTCAGCTCGTAGCCGGCGGCCTGGTCGGCCGCGACCAGCACGCCGCCGCCGTTGGCCACCGAGCACCCGCCGTCGCCGAGGGACTTCCATGCGCCCTGGCCGCCGTCGGCGTCCCGCAGCCGGATGCCGCCGCCGGTGGTCTCGTCGGTGCCGCCCCAGCGGACGCCCACGTAGCCGATGGGGAAGGCCGCCTCGACGGGTGCCTCGCCGGTGGCGGCCTCGCTGCGGGTCTTCGGGAAGGTCTCGGTCGTAGTGCCGGCCTTGGTGTCCTCCGTGCCGGTGTCCGCGGTACCGGAGTCGCCGGTCGTGGCCATCACGGTCGGCGTGATGACAGCGCCGGCCGCGACAGCGCCGGCGGCGCCGATCACGGCACGACGGGTCACCCGGGACTTGGCACGGTGGGTGGGGGAGGTGGGGGGAACGCTCACGATGGGTCCTCAATCGCTCGGGGTGGTACTTGAAGACACAACGGAGAGTACGGAGTGGAGTAACTGCTTCCGCCAGCGCCCCCGACCCTGACGGAGCGTCAAAGCTTCGTTACATGAAGGGACTTGAGGGCGGAAGGAGGCGTCAGGACCGTGTGGGACGGACAGAACTGTCGACGCGGGGCGGACGGTCGATAGGGTCGCCGGATGAGTTCCTCTCCCGCTCGCCTGGTCCGCGAGTTCCATCGGGCCTTCGGCCTCGACGCCCGTACCGCGCCCACCGAGGTCTCGCCCGAGCTGGCCGCCCACCGCGGCGAGCTGCTGGCCGAGGAGGCCGCGGAGGTCGCCGAGGTGGCGGTCGACGGCCCGCTCGACCGGCTGGCCCACGAGCTGGCCGACGTCGTGTACGTGGCGTATGGCACCGCCCTCGTCCACGGCATCGACCTCGACTCGGTGATCGCCGAGATCCACCGCTCCAACATGACCAAGCTGGGCCCCGACGGCCGGATCGCCCGCCGGGCCGACGGCAAGGTGCTCAAGGGGGACCACTACCGGGCGCCCGACGTGTCGGCGGTGCTGCGGGAGCAGGGCTGGACCGGCTGAGCACCCTGGCCGGGTGGGTGCTCAGAAGCGGCCGGAGAGGAACTCGTCGTCCGAGTCGGCGGTGACGGCGGTGACGGTGTAGAGGTCGCGGCCCGCGTCGCGCCTGCCCTGGGCGTGGTTGTACTGGACCTTGAAGACATAGGTGCCGGGGGCGAGCGTGACACCCGACTTCAGCGTGATGACGTACCCCAGCTGGTCGCTGGTGGAGTTCTGGCCCACGGCCACCTTGTCACCCAGGGAGGTCCAGGTGCCGCTGCTCGACACACCGCCGGTCTGGATGACGCGCACGACGACCTTGAGCGAGGTGAGCGGCTCGGTGGACTTGACGGTGACGGTGCTCTGGTCCCAGTAGTCGTTGGAGTCGGTGTCCACGCTTCCGTCGGCCCACAGCGGGTCGGCCGTCGACTGCGACTCGGTGTTCTGGGTGGTGGTGCTCCCCTTCCCCTGGGTGCCGGCCGAGCCGGAGGTGCCTCCGGTGGTGCCGTCCGTGTCGGACTGCGAGTCCGCGTCCGGGGTCGACTGAGCCGCGCCGCCCGCCCCCGCACCGGAGCCCGCTCCGCCGGACACCGGGACATAGACGACCTCGGGGCCGTCCTTGCCCTTGTCCTGCTCGTTCGGCGACGGGGCGACGGCCGCCTTCTTGGTGTCGCCGGATGAGGACTTCTCCTTGGTGGGCTCGTCGGCCGCCGTCGTCACCTTCTCTGCGGAGCCGCTGTCCCAGTCGATGGCGGCCACGGCCGTGGCGGAGCCGGCGATCACCAGGACCGCTGCGGCGGAGCCTCCGACCGCGGTCCACACCCGGCGGCCGGGCAGGAAGCCGCGGAGCGGGGTGCGGGTCTTCCGGGCGAAGAGGTCGGCGAACTCGCCGTCTCTGTCGTCGCTGGGGGTGGGCGTGTGTGGCATGGGAGCGGTCCTTAGAGAAGTGTCCGTGGGCGCGGGCGTGCGTACAGGGGTTTGCCAGGGGTGGCTCAGGGGTTCTGCGGGATGTCCTCGGGTTCGAGCGTCATCACGTCCGACTCCGACGCGTCGGGCAGTTCGGCGACGCGGTACGCCTGGCGTTCCGTCATGGCCTGGAACAGCTGGCGGGCCGTACGGCCGTTGCCGAAGCCCCGGCCCCGGGGCATCGCGTCGAAGCGTGAGGTCAGCGACTCGCGGGCGTCCGGGGCGAGTTCGTACTGGTGCTGGGCGGCCTGGTGCTCGACGATGCTCACCAGTTCGGCGCTGCCGTAGTCCTCGAAGAGGAGAGTGCGGTTGAAGCGGGAGGCGAGGCCGGGGTTGGAGCCGACGAACACCTCCATCTCCTTGAGGTATCCCGCGACGATCACCACCACGTCGTCGCGGTGGTCCTCCATCAGCTTCAGCAGGGTGGCGATCGCCTCCTGGCCGAAGTCGTTCGAACCGGTGTACTGGGTGAGCGAGTACGCCTCGTCGATGAACAGCACACCGCCCCGGGCCTGTTGGAAGAGGCGGGTGGTCTTGGGGCCGGTGTGGCCGACGTACTCGCCGACCAGGGCCGAGCGGTCGGCCTCGACCAGATGGCCGCGCTCCAGCAGGCCGACGGCGGCCAGGATGCGGCCGTAGAGCCGGGCGACGGTGGTCTTTCCGGTGCCCGGGTTGCCGGTGAAGACGAGGTGGCGGCTGAGCGGGGGCGGGGCCAGGCCCATCTCCTCGCGGCGGCGGACCATCCGCATCAGCTTCACCAGGGACGAGACGTCCTGCTTGACACGGTCCAGACCGGCGAGGCCGTCGAGTTCGGCGAGCAGGTCCTCGATGGTGTCCTCGGGAGGCGCTTCGGTCTCCCGCGCGCTGGTCGGCGGGTCCACGCCCGGGCTCCCGGCGGCCGCCAGGGACTGGTCCGCGCCGGTCGGCAGGGACGGGTTCTTCACGTCCCGCGACACGCAGTCGTCGAACACCGGGCGGGCGCCCTTCTCCAGCGCCACGTCCTCCTCTGTGTCCCGGATCAGACAGCCGCGCAGGACGGGGGCGCCGCCGGCCGACACGTGCAGCGCCGGGAAGGCCGAGCCGTCGCTGCCCGCTCCGGCGAAAACGCAGTCCTCGAAGGTGCCGCGCGCTTTTTCGCCGACGAACAGGCTGTTCTTGCCGGTCCTGGCCACGGTGACGGACCTGACCCGGGGTTCGGCCTGCGGGCCCACCACCAGACCGGAGCCGGCGGCGTCCCGGACCGTGCAGCCCTCGACGCTGGGCGTGGCGCGTTCGCCGATCACCAGTCCGGCGGTGCCGGTCCCGCTGATCCGGCAGTCCCGCAGCACCGGGGCCGTCCCCGTGCCGCAGGAGATCCCGGCCCGCTCGGCGTCCGTCACGTCGCACTCCTCCAGGACCACCGTCCCCGTCGACTCGGTGGTGATCCCGGCCCGGCCGCGCACCACCGAAAGGCCGCGCATCCGGGCCTCGGCCGCGCTGTCGATCCGCACCCCGGACAGGCCGCAGTCCGTGATGCGGCCGCCCTCGACGGTGAGCCCGGCACGGTCGGTGGCCCGGATCCCGTGCTCCGGTGTCGAGGCGATACGGCACGACGTGAGCGCCACCCGGGAGTCGTCGCAGGCGTGCACCGCGCTGAACGAGGACTCCGTCATGTCACCGGCGGCCACGCGGACCTCGGAACGGTCGCCCGCCAGTAGCGCGTTGGCCCGGCTGCCGGTCACCGACGTGCCCTCGGCGGTCAGCCGGGCCGAGCCCCGGGCCACCAGACCCGAGCCGTGCGCCCGGTCGACCTGGCAGTCCACCAGTTCCACGCGGCTCTCGCCGTCCGCGCTCACACCGGGCCCCGAGCCGTCCCGCAGCCGGCAGTTCAGCAGCAGGACGTCCCCGGTGCCGGAGACGGCGACCCCGTCCGTGCCGGTGCGCAGGATCTCGCAGCGGGTCAGCAGGACGCCGCCGTCCGCGCTCTCCCGTCCCTCGCGGCCTTCCCGGTTCACGGTGTCTTCCCAACCCTCGGGGCGCGTCGAACTGCTCAGCACCCGCACGCCTTCGGCGGCCGTCTCCGCCACCCGGCAGTCCAGTGCGGCGACGGCCGCCTCGTCCTCCACCAGCAGACCGCTGCGGCCCGGCCCGGAGATCCGGCACTCGCGCAGCACCGCCCGGGCGGCGCCCCGTACGCGGACGCCGGACCCGGTGACCCGTCGTACGGTCAGTTCGGTGGCCTCGGCGACGGCCCGGGCGCCGATGACGACTCCGGTGCCCTCGATGTCCTCGACGACGACCCTGGTCAGCCGTGCCGATCCGGTGGTGTTGAGGTGCACGGCGGCCAGCTCGGCCCCCGCCACCCGGCAGTCCGTCAGCGTGAGCGCCGCGTCGCCGCCCGCCTCGACCCGGCCGCCGGAGATCTCGCAGCGCTCCAGCTCCAGATCGCCGGCGCCCGCCAGCACCGCGGGCAGCGCCGGGTCCTGGCCGGTCAGGGCGAGGCCCTCGACCCGTACGCCCGGGGCGGTGACCTCCAGCACGGGGCGGCCGGGGGACGCGGCCAGCAGCCGTACGGCGTGCTCCGGGCCGTCCTCGGGCAGCAGCCGCACCGCGCGGTCGAGGAGCAATTGCTCGACGTACTCGCCCGGGGCGATCCGGATCTCGTCGCCGTCGCGGGCGGCGCGTACGGCGGAGGCGATGCTGCGGTGCGTGCCGCGGCCCTTGGGGGCGACCCGGTGCACGGTGGAGGTGGGGGTCACAGGAGTTCCGTTCCGTCGGGGAGAGCGGCCGGGTCGATGGTCAACGGCTGCGGTGGTGTGGGTGCCGGGGCCGGTGTGGTGGGCGTGCTGCTCGAGGACGGGAAGGCGCGGGTCGGCTGGATGTTGGCCGTGTCCTTGTTGTTGATCCCGTAGTTGAGGGTGCCCGCGCCCAGTGCCTCGGCGGCCTGCCAGATCAGCTCGCCGGGGCCACCGCGGTGGAAGATCCGCGAGCCCGCGGTGGCGTGCCAGGTGTAGCGGAGGAGTCCGCTGGTGATGCCCGCGAAGGCCGAACCCGCCGCGCCCCAGGCACCGGCTTCGAGGGCGTCGAGGCCGGTGCGCTTCTGCCCGTTCACCCCGAACACGGCCGCGTTGACGGCGTTGTTGACGAAACCGGTGAGGACACCGACTCCCAGGTTGTTGAAGAAGTCGTAGGAACCGGAGCGCCAGCGGGTGGGGTTCTCGAACACGGTCCACTCGCCGTCCCAGTCGTCCTTGGAGGCCAGCGGGTGGCGGTTGAAGTCCATGCCCTGGTCGAGGTTGGTCAGGCCGTACTTGAGGTAGCCGAGGCGTGTGGTGTCGTATGCGACGTTGACGCCGACGCGGATGCCGCCGCCGATGGCACCGTTGAGGGCCGCCCGCTGGAGGGCCGTGGTCGGGTCGAACCTGGTGTTGCCGAGGTCCGCGGTGATGGCGGAGACGGCGAAGCTGGTGCCGAACTCGATCAGGTAGCCCGTGGTGAAGTCGAGGACGGCCTTGCGCAGTTGGTGCCGCCACATCGGCATCGCGGCCGAGGAGCCGTCGTCGACGCCGGTCCAGATCTCGTGGAACACATCGCGGAACTCACGGTTGAAGCCGCGCAGTTCCGTGGTGTAGCCGCGGAAGTCCACCTCGCGCCCGATGAGCCGCCAGCTGCGGTGCCCGTCGAGGCCCACCTCTCCGCCGACCTTGGGCAGACTGCTGATCTCCGGCAGCTTGGCGATGTCGAAGTTCGACCAGCGGCCGAAGGCGTCGGTGCCCCAGACCCGGCCGGTGATGGTGCGCTGGGCCACCAGCCGGCCGTCCTGGTACTCGCGCCACTGGTTCCACAGCGATTCCGTCTCCCGGAACCGGCCCTCGAAGCCCTCCACCGGATCACGGCGGTGGACCACCTTGCCCATGTCGAACTCCTGCCAGATCTCCCGGTTCACGGTGGCGGAGACGTCCGGCTCGAAGTGGCGCGCCGACTGGGAGAGGAGATCGGACAGGGTGATCCGGCCGGAGTCCACGGGCGGTGCGACGGCGGACTGGTTCACCGTGTACGCGTACTCGCGGACCCGGCCGCCGTCGCGGAACCGTACGACGTCGGTGCCGATGTGGTCGCTCCAGCGGCCCTTGGCGAGGTCCTGGTAGGTGCGCATGCCCTTCGAGCCGACCGTGCCGTCGGCGTCGATCTTCTGCCAGGACCAGGTGCCGTCGGACCCGCGGGTGGCGTCGATCCAGACGGAGCCGTCGCCGGTGGCGTCGCGCTCCCGGATCGCGTCGCCCCGCCGGCCGTTCGGCAGCCTCTCGAAGTCGGTGAACGAGTCGTCCCAGGTCCGGGTGTGTACCAGCGAGCCGCGGTTCTGGATCCGGATGCCCTCGGTGACCTCGCCGTCCGGGCCGGTGGCCTTCCAGGTCCAGCGGTCCTTGCGGGGGTTGCCGTGGGACTCGACGTACAGATCGTCCCAGTGGTCGCGTCGGCCGGTGATCTGCAGCTGGGTGTTCTTGTCCACCCAGACCCCGGAGACGTCGTCGGCGCCGATGCCGCGCGCCGGGTTCTCGGCGAGGTACTCGCGCACGCCGGTGCCCTGCGAGCGCATGGACAGCAGCTCGTTGCCGTCCGCGTCCTTGAACACGTCCACGAAGCCGCCGTCGGCGGAGACGTGCCGGGTGCCGGTGGTGCCGGTCTTCGTGTCCAGCCAGGGCAACTCGTACGAGTCCGCCGCGCCGTTCCACTTCGGGGCCGGGGCCCACTGCTTGGGATCGGTCGCGCTGCGGCCCACCTCGATGACGTTGCCGTTCTCCAGGGTGCGGGTCTCCCGGACGATCCGGCCGAACCGGTCGACGTCCTGCCAGCTGTGACCGCCGTGCGAGACCAGACGGACGCCGCGCAGCTTGGTGCCGTCGGCGGCGGTCTCCGTCCACTTGGACACCTGGAACATGGAGTCGCCGGTGATGAAGTTCCGGAAGAATCCGTCGAACCGGCCGTGGCCCGCGCTCGGGTACCAGGCCGCCGCCGGGAGGCGCTGGTCGGAGATCCGGGCGACATGCAGGGTGCCGCCGTCGGCGAGTTGCGTCAGCTCCTCGGTGAGTTCGTCGATGAAGTCGATCGGCTTGTTGTTCGGGCCGACGGCAGTGTGCACCAGGGGGTTCGCCCGCATCCCGCCGGGGGCGGGGCCGGACAGCACCGGGTGCTCCAGATACTGACGGGAGCCGTGGTAGCCGTCCAACGGCCATACGTCGCCACGCCGCTGGGCCACGGCCTGCTGCCCGGTGGCGGGGTCGGGATACGTGTCCTTGTAGCCGATCCGGGTCCAGGACCAGTCGCGTGTGCCGTGCAGCACCTCGGTGCCGTCCTTGTCGAAACGCGTCCAGACCCAGTCGCCCTTCGTGTTCTTCTCCGCCCGGATCAGACCGCCGTCGAGGGTCTTGGTGTACGTGCGCACATCGAGGACGTCCATCGGGGCCCAGCGGTAGGGAAGCGTGTCGTGGAAGGTCCTGCGGTCGCTGTCGAAGACCCGCTCCCCGGCCCGCAGCTTGTTCCCGGCCTCGTCGAACTCGGTCCAGCGGGCCCGGCCGGACCGGTCCAGATCGAGGTGGAGGACATTGCCGTTGCCGAGCACCTCGCGCTCGAACAGCGTCACCTTGCCCTCGCCGATCAGCTTGATCCGACCGGTGGCGGACTGCTCCACCTTGGCCGTGTCGAAGCGGCCGGTGAGCGGGGTGCCCGAGGAGTCGAGCCGTACGGCCTGGCCGGTCGCGTGGTCGATCTTCCAGTACTGGCCGTTGACCTTTCCGCCCTTGACCCGTACGGCGACGGTCTCCTCCAGCAGCTTGCCCGCCGGATCGAACACCGTTCGCTCCAGGGGCTGGGCGGCCGGTCCGGTGGGGACCAGGGCGATCCGGCCGTCGTCGAGCAACTCGGCGCGGAAGCCCGGCAGTTCACGGCCCGCCGATTCCAGCACCTGCGGTACGCCGCCGGGGGCGTCGGCGTCGAAGCGGAACATGCCCCGGCCGCCGGGGAGTTGGACGT